>NZ_JAUBTN010000004.1:0-171886 GCF_036705055.1 Microcoleus sp. CZ3-B2
AGTCATTAGTCATTAGTCATTAGTCATTAGTCATTAGTCATTAGTCATTAGTCATTAGTCATTAGTCATTAGTCATGGGGCCCGATCGCGAAGTCGAAGGCTAGTCATTAGTCATGGGTCATTAGTCCTGTCCCCGATCGGGAATATCATTGGTTAATAAAGTAGATATGCCAGCTTAAATTAAGCCCATTTCTTGCAGGCCCCGGCGGAGGCGTTCTGCTTCAAAGGGGCGGGACTGTTCGTGAAGGGCGATCGCTCTTTTGAATTCTGCTAAACTCTCTGGCATTTTGCCAATTTTCAGTAGGGCTACTGCCAAGTTTTGATGAGCTTCGGCGTATTCGGGAGCGATTTTAATGGCTTGTCGGTAATAGGCGATCGCATCTGCTAAATTTCCGCCTGCTTTCAGCGTCAGTCCCAAATTGTAGTGACCTGTGGCAAAATTGGGGTCTATTTTTAATGCTGCTTTGTAAGCTTTTTCTGCGGCCGGCAAATCTCCTTCATCTTTGAGCAAATTGCCCAAATTGTTGTAAGCGCCCAACTTCAGCGCCGGGAAAACATTCGTATTAATTGCCGCTTGATAGTGTTCTTTTGCTTTAGCAAACTGCTGCTGCAGGCAGTAAGCAATTCCTAAATGATAGTTGAGTTCATAAATAATAGAATCATCAATTGCGACATTCGTCAATCCTCTGGTTAATAAATTAATTCCCCGCCCAATTTGCCCGCTTTCTACATAAAGCGCGCCTAATTTGCTACAAGCATAGGCGTCGTTTGGATAGTAAGCTATATAGCGTTCCATTGCTGCTTGAGCTTTTTGGAATTTATTTTTGGCGGCGATCGCATTTTTGTGATAACCAGAGTGGTAAATCGCCACATCGGGGAGAGAAGCTATTTTCCATGTGGGTTCCCTCTGCAAAATCTCAGCCGCGCTGTCGTCTATCATGGCGTGGTAGGGGCGAGAGAAGCGGATGTCGGGGCGATTGCGAAACAAGCGCGAGACGAGGGAATAGGGAGATTGAGATGCACCGATTTCTTGGCGGATGAGATTGATGAGCAACAGTCGATCGCTCTTAATGGCCTGCTTAAGAAGAGGTACAATCTCCGGTACCAAAACCTCATCGGCATCCAAAACCAAAATCCAGTCGCCTCGGGCGTGCTTGAGAGACTCATTGCGGGCTGCTGCGAAGTCGTCGCACCATTCAAAGTCATAAACCCTCGCCCCAGATTCGCGGGCAATTTCACGGGTGCGATCGCCCGAACCAGTATCAACCACGACTATTTCGTCAACAACACCTTTAACGCTGTCCAAAGTCCGCGACAGTGTTGCTTCTTCATTCTTGGCGATCGTGCACAGTGTCAGATTCATAGGATAATTGTAATTTTTTTTACCAGTAAAACACAAAAATTCCGAGAAAAGATTCTCCTATATCAGCGTAAAAAGATAATACTACTGCGGGCGCGTGCTGCAAACCTCAATAGTCCTCCATCGTTGTCATCTAAAATTTCAAATCTCAAATCGGATGCTTTTCCTTTGGCATCGAGCATAAGTACCTTGCGTCGCGAAAAAGATTGGGTTAACTCTTTTGACTGATTAAATAGCCTCAAATTCCGACGATTCACGACAAATTCTACCACTTTCGGTTCCTCCTTACGGTAGAGGTAATGGTGAGTCGTCAGTTGTTATTCTTGGTACATAAGACAAAGAACGAAAGAAAGTTAAGTATTCAGGAGAGAAAGAAATGGGAATTATTGCTTGGGTCGTTTTAGGATTGATTGCCGGTGCGATCGCCAAAGCCATTTATCCGGGAACTCAAGGCGGGGGTTTTCTCGCAACAACAGGTTTAGGAATTGTGGGTGCCCTAGTGGGAGGTTATCTAGGTCAAGTCTTTTTCGGGACAAGCGCCGGAGCTTCATTCGGAGCATTGACTATACCCAGCATAGCTTTTGCAGTCATCGGTGCTATCGTGGTACTTTTCGTCTGGGGATTGTTAACTCAGCGTGCTGCATAAAAAATATTTTCTATTCCCAATCCTGCCGATTTTTAGGGTATTCATAAACCCGGTTTTTTGAAAAACCGGGTTTTTCAGTGAATAGCCCCCGCTGCGATCGCTATAATAAGATTAGTTCGTAGTGAAGACTTTAGTTCTCTGACGGATGCGGACTAAAGTCCTCACTACGAACCTTGTTTATTTAATCGGAAGGGTGCGGCCCAAACCGCTGCTGCACAAACAAAACCCATGCCAAGCGGGTTGAAGATTCAAGTTAATTAATCCGTAAATTGAAAGGCAAGCGAACGTAAACGCCTTGCGGGTCGTTCATTGACTTGACAACAGCCAATTCATCCTGCATTTTCTTAACTTCAGCAGTCAGCGGGTCGAGTTTGGCGGCTGGTTCCAAAACGTGAATGCCTGAAAGTCTTTCCAAAATTCGCTCCTCCAAAGTGCGATTTTTTGGATATTCTTCTAACTGCCAGTTGTCACCTAGTTTCGCTTGCTTCGCCGCGGCCTTGATAGCGTCTTCTAAACCGCCAATTTCATCGACTAAACCCAACTGTTTCGCGGCGGTACCAGACCAAACTCTGCCTTGAGCAATTTCTTGCACCTTGTTTTTTGGCAGTTTGCGGGAGTCGGCGACTTTGGTGATAAATCGATCGTAAATGCGATCGACTACTCTCTGAATATTCGCCAATTCTTGAGGAGTTTTCGGGCGGGAAATCGTTTTACTATCGGCAAAGCGGGCGGTTTTCACCACATCCCAAGTCACGCCGTTGTTAGCAGCCAACTTTTCGACGTTAAATAGCATTCCAAATACGCCGATGGAACCCGTAATCGTACTCGCTTCGGCAAAAATTTTGTTGGAGCCCATCGAAATCCAATAGCCGCCGGAAGCTGCTAAATTGCCCATCGACACGATAACTGGCTTTTTTTTGCCCGTCAGCGCGACTTCGCGCCCGATGAC
The DNA here is from genome assembly GCF_036705055.1 of Microcoleus sp. CZ3-B2. NCBI lineage: Bacteria > Bacillati > Cyanobacteriota > Cyanophyceae > Oscillatoriales > Microcoleaceae > Microcoleus > Microcoleus sp. CZ3-B2. The sequence continues at coordinate 2,956 of NZ_JAUBTN010000004.1, forward strand.
TTCCGCTGCCGTCGCGCTGCCTCCGGGACTGTTAACGCGCAAAACTACTGCTTTTACGTCGTTATTTTCTCGGATTTTCCGCAATTCTCTAGCAATGCGATCGCCCCCTACTTGAGTCGGCCCGCCGTCCCCATCGACAATCTCACCCTCAGCGTAAAGTATAGCAATCTGGTTTTTCTTGTCAGCGCGAGTTGAGTTTTTACTCTCAGCAACTCTCGCGTAGTTTTTCAAGCTAATTTGCTTAAAAGATTTGTCTTCTGCGTCAGTTCCTGTGAGTTTTTTGAGTTCCGTCGCAATTTCGTCAAAGTATACAACTTTATCAACTAACTTGCCTTTGAGAGCTTCGTCAGCCATCAAAGTTCCGCCATTATCTGCCACCGCTTGCAATTGCGGCACAGTCAATTGGCGGCTAGGGCCGATAGTTTTTAGGTATTCTCCCCAAATATCTCCGAGCAGTTTTTGAGTTTGCTGGCGATTTTCGGGACTCATTTGTTTGAGCAAAAACGGTTCCACGGCTGACTTGTATTTGCCGACGCGAGTCACTTGCACTCCCACGCCGTATTTTTCCAAAGCACCAGTCCAGAACATTGCCTGACTGCTAAAACCGTTGATTTCTAAAGAACCGTAGGGATTGATAGCAATTGTGTTAGCAACTGAACCGAGGTAATAATCTCGCTCGTTCCAGTCCATTTCGTAAGCAATAATGGGTTTTTTGGCATCTCGGAAACGCTGTAAGGCCGATCGAACTTCTTTGAGATTAGCAAACCCGCTGCTGCTGGAATCCGAACTGCCTTCGAGATAAATGCCCACGATTTTGGGGTCTTTTTTCGCAGATTCGATCGCGTCTAAAACAGTCCGCAGCGTCACTGCATCGCCCGAATCGTCCGAAAGCACTCCTTGAATCGCCGCACTCGTGCTGCGGTTCGGTTTGCTATCAGTGATATTTAAAGAAAGGTCTAATACCATTACAGACTTATCTTTAACTTGCGGGCCTGAATCCTTAGACGACGATGCCGCGACAGCAATTAGCAGTACCAGCCCTCCCAATCCGACGCCGCCGAGAAGCAACAGTCCGAGGAAGGTTCCCAACAAACTTGCACAAGTATATTTGAGGAAATCTTTCATTTAGATAATTGGTTATTGGTTATTGGTTATTGGTTATTGGTTGTTGGTTATTAGTTATTGGTTGTTGGTTATTGGTTATTGGTTATTGGTTGTTGGTTATTCGTTGTTGGTTATTCGTTATTGGTTATTGGTTATTGGTTATTGGTTAGTTCCTGCCAACTAACAACTAACAACTAACAAATAACCACCAACAAATAACAAATGAGGGCGGGCACGCACCATCCACCGCCCCTACCAACTAACGACTAACAACTAACAACTAACAACTAACAACTAACATCATTCTATCTTAGCCTTTCCAAAACCCCAGAATGTTTTAACTCATGCAAGTTAGCGCAGCCCGTACAGAACATCACGGTAGCGATTTCTGCAATTAGAACCTCAGCTAGGAGGGCTGCGGCTGATTCCGATGCTGCTGCTGCTTCCAAAAACGGCCGCGCCAGCCCTGCAACATCCGCGCCGAGGGCGATCGCCTTGGCTGCATCCAAGCCGTTTTGCAAGCCTCCAGAGGCAATCAGGGGAACATCTGGGGCGGCAGCGCGGGTGCTGACAACGCACTCGGCTGTCGGGATTCCCCAGTCAGCAAAGGTGGCACCCAATCGGCGCTGCTTGCTATCTGTGGCTCGCTCTCCTTCTATTTTCGCCCAAGAAGTGCCTCCGGCTCCGGCAATGTCGATCGCGCTTACTCCGGCGGCGAGCAATTTCTCTGCCATCTTTCCTGAAATCCCGTTGCCAACTTCTTTAGCAATTACTGGGACTGGTAATTTTTCGCACAATTTTGCAATTTTATCTAGCAGTCCTTTAAAGTTAGTATCGCCTTCGGTTTGAACGCATTCTTGCAGCGGATTTAAGTGTAAAATAAGGGCATCGGCTTCGAGAATGTCGATGATTTTTTGGCACTCTTCTAAACCGTAATTGTAGTTTAATTGCACCGCTCCGATGTTAGCAAAGAGCAAAATATCTGGAGCGCGGCGGCGGACGGCAAATGTCGGAGCTAGTTGAGGATTTTCGACAGCGCATCGCTGGGAACCGACTCCCATTGCTAGTTTGTATTCTTGAGCGACATCGGCGAGGCGATAATTGATTGTCTGGGCTAATTCTGTGCCGCCTGTCATTGAGGATATTAACAGGGGAACGGCTAGTTTTTTGCCGAGAAATGTGGATGTTAAATCGATTTGGGTGCGATCGATTTCTGGCAAACAGCAGTGAGCAAAACGGTAGTTTTCTAGTCCGCTGGTAGTTTCGCGAAATTGTACGTCTTCTTCGAGGCAGATTCGTAGATGATCTGCTTTGCGGGTTTCGGTTTGCGAGGGCGGGGTTTGCGGCAAGTTCACAGTGGCTGTTTGGGGAAAGAGTTGTGATTTGGGAATATAGTAATTTTATTTCATTTTTGAGTTTTTTTTTACCGCAGAGAGCGCAGAGGGCGCAGAGGAGTAGAAATGAGAGATGTTTGCAAATTATGTTTTCTGTTGCTGTGTTATCCAGGAACGGTCATCGGTACGCCGTTATCTGAAGGTTTTAATTTCAGCAGCAAAGGCACTGCTTTTTGCACCCACGCTTTGACTGAGGTGTAATTTACCGCATCTTCTCCGAAACAAATGTCTAGCATATCTGTGTGAATTATGCCGGGATTTAAAGGAACTGCTGCCATACCTGGGGGCAGTTCTTGGGCTAGCGATCGCGTAAGTCCTTCGATCGCCCATTTGGAAGCGCAATAGGGCGCGACTTCCGGCGAAGTTGACCTTCCCCAACCGGAACTAAAGTTGACAATTATGCCACTTTTTCTCGCAATCATTGCCGGGACAAAGTGGCGAATTACATTAGCAGTACCTTTAATATTAACATCAATTAGCTGAGAAAACTCTTCGCTGCCGATATTCCAAAGAGGCGCGGGATGGTTGACTAAAGCTGCATTGTTGATGAGCAAATCTGGAGCCTGATTATTTGCCATAATTTCTGTAGCCCAAGCTTTGACTCGATCGTCGCTGGCGACATCCAAACAAGTAAAATAATGGGGTTTACTATATTTTTGGTTGAGTTTTTTCACCGCTTCTGAAGAACGGGCGCATCCCACAACTTTATGTCCCAATTCAATAAATTTTTCGGTCATGGCAAGACCAAGACCGCGACTGACTCCGGTAATTACAATTAATTTTGTCATGATTTACGCTAATTTTGAGATTAAGTAATACAATACATATTGACTGGAAAATTGACAAATCGATCGCAGGAAATAAAGTATGAAAGTAAAAGCAGCAGTTGCTCGCAGTGCCGGCCAACCTTTGACTATTGAGACTGTCGATCTGGACGGGCCGCGGGCCGGAGAGGTGCTGGTGGAAATTAAAGCGACTGGTGTTTGTCACACAGACGCTTACACTCTTTCCGGCGCCGATCCCGAAGGTTTATTTCCTGCTATCTTAGGCCACGAGGGAGCCGGAATTGTGGCAGATGTGGGGCCGGGAGTGACAAGTGTCAAAAAGGGCGATCGGGTAATTCCACTTTACACTCCCGAATGCCGCAACTGCGAATATTGTTTGAGCCACAAAACCAATCTCTGTCAAGCAATTCGCCAGACTCAAGGGCGGGGAGTGATGCCAGACGGCACGAGTAGATTTTCCATAGACGGTGAAAAAATTCACCATTACATGGGAACTTCTACCTTTGCAAATTATACAGTATTGCCAGAAATTGCGGTAGCAAAAATTCGCGATGACGCTCCTTTTGATAAAGTTTGTTTGATCGGCTGCGGTGTCACCACGGGCATCGGCGCTGTCATCAATACCGCGAAAGTAGAACCTGGTTCTAATGTGGTAGTTTTCGGTTTGGGCGGCGTGGGTTTAAACGTAATTCAAGCCGCTCGCCTGGTAGGAGCTAATATGATTGTCGGCGTAGATTTGAATCCCGACAAGCGAGAAATGGCAGAAAAATTCGGCATGACTCACTTTGTTAATCCCTCGGAAGTGGAAGGCGATTTAGTTGCTTATTTAGTAGATTTAACCAAAGGCGGAGCTGATTACAGTTTTGAATGTATCGGCAACATTAATGTGATGCGCCAAGCTTTAGAATGCTGTCATAAAGGTTGGGGCGTCAGCGTAATTATTGGGGTAGCCGGAGCAGGTCAAGAAATTAGCACCCGCCCGTTTCAGCTAGTAACTGGTAGAGTTTGGAAAGGCTCGGCTTTTGGCGGGGCGAAGGGCAGAACTGATGTTCCTAAAATTGTTGATTGGTACATGGATGGTAAAATTGACATTGACAGCTTGATAACTAAAGTAATGCCGATCGAGCAAATTAACGAAGCCTTTGATTTAATGCAAAAAGGCGAAGTAATTCGTACAGTTTTAACATTTTGAACAAACAACTTCTCTCATCTCTCTTCCTCTGCGCCCTCTGCGCCCTCTGCGGTAAAAAAAATCTAATTCCCAAATGAAATAGAATTAACATGATCTCTCACACCCTAAAACTGCACAAAGAATATCAAAGCTTTGGCGGCAAACTCGGCTTTTACAGCCATCAATCCTCAACCTGCAACAGCGAAATGAAATTCACTGTTTACCAACCGCCCCAAGCCCAACATCAACCCGTACCAATTCTCTATTTCCTATCAGGATTAACCTGCACCGAAGAAAACTTTATGGCAAAAGCGGGGGCGCAGCAATTTGCGGCAAAATACGGGTTAATGTTAGTTGCACCAGACACTAGCCCGCGCGATACTGGGATTGCTGGGGAAGATGACAGTTGGGATTTGGGAAGTGGCGCGGGTTTTTATATTGATGCGACAGTTGCACCTTGGAATTCTCATTATCGAATGTACAGTTATGTGGTTGATGAATTGCCGAATTTAATCGCCGAAAACTTTCCAGTGATACCGGAAAAGCAGGGAATTTTCGGTCATTCGATGGGCGGACACGGGGCTTTAATTTGTGCGTTAAAAAATGGCGATCGCTATCTTTCAGTTTCCGCTTTTGCGCCTATTTGCGCGCCCGCAGACTGCCCTTGGGGACAAAAAATCTTCGGTCACTACCTCGGAGGTGATCGAGAGGATTGGAGCGCTTGGGATGCTAGCAAATTGGTTGCCGGATCGCAGTACAACCGTCCGATTCTGATTGACTGCGGCACTGCTGATTCGTATCTTGGTGACGGGCAGTTGTTGCCGGAAGTGTTCGCGGAGGCTTGTGCGAAAGTCGGACAACCGCTAACTTTAAGGATGCAGGAAGGTTACGATCATAGCTATTATTTTATAGCGAGTTTTATGGAGGATCACATTCGCCATCATGCGGCTGTTTTGTGTGAGTAAACTTTGTTCGATCGTTCGGACTTTAGTCCTTAAACCTAATTTGATTGTGCAGGGCACCCCAAGGAACTAAAAGCATATCAGCTATTTGCGATTGTCCTCTCGCCCTGTAAATATCCATAGCTTTCTCAAAATCTTCAATTCCTCCCTGTAAATCTCCAGCAGCAGCTCGAACATCAGCACGGATCGTATAAGCTTCTACAAAGTCAGGATTGAGATTAATTGCTTGAGTAAAAGCTTCAACTGCTTCATGGTACAGCCCTCTACGACCGAGGTCAAATCCTTTTTCATAAAATTCTTGAGATTCCATCGCATTTCTTAATTTCTGCTATTCATCTCGCTTGCATAAAGGAGCGAGTGATGGTTCGCAGTGAGGACTTTTGTCACGAAAATAAGGACTGAAGTCCTCACTACAAACGGGACTGTAGTGAGGAATTTAGTTCTTAAAAGCAGGACTGAAATCCTCACTACAAACGGTTAATTAAGATCGATCGCAAATACCCAGTCTTTGTATTGGCTGTCGCGATTTTCGATAATCCCGGTGAGTTTGTCCAAAATCTTTTGGGTGATGGGTCGGTTTTGAGGCAATTGATAGTTTTCTATTCGGTTGATTGGGGTAATTTTTGCGGCGGTTCCGCAGAGGAAAATCTCGTCTGCAATCAACAGTTCTGATTTATCAACTGGTCTTTCTATGACTTCTATTCCTAAGTCTCTGGCGATAGTTATAACGCTGTCTCTGGTAATTCCTTCGAGGATATCTTGATCGAAACCTGGTGTCACTAATTTACCGTTTCGGGCGATAAATATGTTCATTCCTGAAGCTTCGCTGACTTTTCCTTGGGTGTTCATCATAATCGCTTCGTCGAAGCCGGATTCGACTGCTTCTGTTTTGGCTAAGGCTGAGGTGATGTAAGCGCCGCTAATTTTGCCTCTTAATGGTAAGCTGCGGTCTTCTTGGCGGTACCAAGAGCTAATTCTACAGTTGACTCCTGCTTTGGGTAAGTAGTCGGAAAGTTCTAATCCGTAGACAAAGAAGTCTGTTTCTACGTTGTGCAGTCGGGGGGCAATTCCTAAGCTGGATGTGTAGACGAAAGGGCGGATGTAAAATGATTTTGTGGGCTGGTTTTTTTTGACAAAATTAATGATTATCTGTTGAATTTTGTCGGCGGGTAAATCGCAGTGGAGGAAGCTGGCACTTTGACTTAATCTTTCACAGTGGCGGTCTAATCTAAATAGGAGGATGCGATCGGGATTTTGGGGGTCGGGAATTCCTCGCAACCCGCCTAAAACTCCGGTTCCGTAGTGCAGGGCGTGGGTGGCTATGGAAATGTTGGCGTCGCTAAATGGGAGAAATTGGTTTTGAAAGTAGGCAATTGGTAGAAAACTATCCATGATTGAAGCTGGCGATGAGTTGGGCAGTCCGCGAGGAATGGTGAATTCGGTTATACTACCATAACTTATATCAATTTCATAAAGTAGCGCTAGATATTACCCCCCCCAACCCCCCCGCGAGTTCGGGGGGGCTAAGACTTCATCAGCACATCTTTGAAAAATGGTATTAGACGATTTTAGATACTTCGGCTTTGCTGTACAAGTTTTAGATTCTTCGACTTCGGCTTCGCTGTACAAGTTTTAGATTTTCAATTGAGAATGATTGATGACTATTGGGCTTTGATGCTTGCATACAGTTGCATTATTTGTTGAAACTGGGATGATTGTTTTGTGGTTGTATCGATCGATAAAAGAATATCAATAGCGGTCAGGTTGGGAGATAATTGTATTGTTTTGAGAAAGAGTGCGATCCTCTTTGGGGGCTTCGCTAACGACTGCAAGCAAATATCAACGAAGGGGGTAACTGTGGCACGTAAATGTTTCATCATTGAAATGGGGATGGGTATTGACCAGCACGGACAGGAACCGACTGTAGCGGCGGCTAGGGCTGTACGGAATGCGATCGCCAATAATGCTCTGTTAGGTGTCTGGGAAGTGGCGGGTTTGACTGACCCAAATCAGATGATTGTGGAGGTTAAGGTGGCTGTTCCTTACCCGGAACAAGTGCGGCCCGATGAGGTGTTGGCGGTGCTGCCTTTTGGTAGCAAAACTTTGATTGTCGAACAAGGAGGCATGGTGGTGGCGGGAAGGGCGATCGCCTCTCTGAATGATAAAAATGATGAAATGTTAATCGCTGTGGCGGCTGTGACTGTTTTTGTGGACACTCAGGACTAATTTTGTGGTGTTTGAATAAATCGGCGGTGAAGTGCGATCGCCCGTGAGAAAATTACGCTCGATTTAGGCAAAGTGGTAGGGTGCGTCAGAGATTTTGCCTCAAACACAAGAGAAAAGGCGAGGTTCTGACGCACCCTACAAAATTCAGTGTTACTCCGATCGGGTGAAAGTGCGATCGGACGCTGTACGGTCTTTCCGAAGCAAGTTGAGCAAACCCAACGCGCCGAACGCGCCCAGCCAACCGAAGTTATTGGGGCGATCGCGCCGAGCACTCAAAACTCCAGAATTCGCCCCAGCCGGCGTCACTGTCGTAACGTCTGTCCTAACGTCTGTGGAGCTTCCGGTAGTACCAGTTGTACCTGTCGTACCAGCCGGCATCGGTGTCGTACCAGTCGTATTGGTTGTGCCAGCAGTACCAGTTGTACCAGTCGTATTGGTTGTGCCAGTTGTACCAGTTGTACCAGTCGTATTGGTTGTGCCAGTTGTGCCAGTTGTACCAGTTGTACCAGTCGTATTGGTTGTGCCAGTTGTACCAGTTGTACCAGTTGTATCGGTTGTGCCTGTCGTACCCGTGCCAGCACTTCCAGCAGTGCCTGTCGTACCCGTGCCAGCACTTCCAGCAGTGCCAGCACTTCCAGCAGTGCCAGCACTTCCAGCAGTGCCAGTGGTATCGGTTGTACCCGTGCCAGCATTACCAGCAGTACCAGTGGTATCGGTTGTACCTGTTGTACCTGTTGTACCAGTTGTGCCAGCATTACCAGCAGTACCAGTTGTGCCTGTTGTGCCTGTGGTATCGGTTGTACCAGTTGTGCCTGTTGTGCCAGCATTACCAGCAGTACCAGTTGTGCCTGTTGTGCCTGTGGTATCGGTTGTACCAGTTGTGCCTGTAGTATCGGTTGTACCAGTTGTGCCTGTTGTGCCTGTAGTATCGGTTGTACCAGTTGTGCCTGTAGTACCAGTGGTACCAGTTGTGCCTGTGGTATCGGTTGTACCAGTTGTGCCAGTGGTACCGCTTGTACCCGTGCCAGCGCCTATGCCAGTTGCATCCGTACCCGTGCGAGTGCCTGTACCGCTAGTGCCAGTACCTGTACCGCTGGTGCCAGTGCCTGCGGTACCTCCCGACTGGGCTGAGGCAGGCACTGTTAAGGAAACCGTTGCTAAACCTAAACTACAAGCCCCTGCTAAAATAACTTTCAACAACAATTTAGAAGATTTCATGATTATGCTTGCTTTTGCATTATAGATTCCTGCGATCGGGTTTTGATGCCAAAACAGCAGGTTTAAATTGACAGCGTAACTTACAACTTTTATAAGATTCACTGCGGGACAATCAAGGTAAGGAAGCCCATTGATTGCGGTTACTTTGATTGATTTTCCGTGGAAAATCACACCAAAATGTCCATACTTTATAAGGTATTACCACTCTGGCAACTTCGCCATTCATCTTTAGGAATATTTCGGAAAAGGGCGTTTATTTCAAGTGGATGATATTTGCTTTTGGGGTTTACGAACTCCATCAAAACCTAGGGATGGGGCATATAAACCCGGTTTCTCTGATTTTGAGGATTATTGTTGCGTTCGCTTAGATCCCCCAGATGAGTTAGTTGAATATTTTTTTAGCGCTACGGTTTCTGAAGCTGCTGCTGGCAATTTTGTCCCTCGCAGCCTACGGATCAAATTTTCCCAGCAAACTCAAGGATCTCAAAAAGCTCTCAGGCGATCGCCCGCTGGTTGCCGAATTCGCCCGTAACCTTTCAACGGCAAGGTTTTGATGGGGCGTGGGGCGGTGCCGCAGCGCAATTGCTTGCTGGTCAGTGCGATCGGGCAAAACCCTGATATAGTAAAGCCAAAGGTATGCCAGAGAGCGGTTCTTCTCTCACAAATTTCCCCAGCGGATATCAACTATGCTGCATCGAATTCTTGCCAAAAGTCGCTATCTAATGATAATTGCTGTACTCGGTTCTTTTATAGCCTCTGTGACACTTTTGATCTACGGTGCCCTAGAAACGATCGCTACCATCGGCTACATTATCACTACAGGGCCGATTTCCAGCGAAAACTCTAAAACACTGATTCTCTCCTTTGTCGAAGTTGTAGACTTGTTTCTGCTAGCCACAGTATTTTACATTACGGCACTCGGACTTTACGAACTGTTTATTGACGATCGCATCAAAGTACCAGACTGGCTAGAAATTCACACCATAGACGACCTCAAAACCAAACTCACCAGCGTGATCGTCGTCGTATTGAGCGTATTATATCTCGGTCAGGTAGTTAGGTGGAACGGCGCGGATAACATCCTTCCCTTGGGAGCAAGTATCGCTTTAATAATCGCTTCACTGACATATTTTCTGAATTCGCAGGTGAAAAAGCCCAAGTCAGATTAAGACCTGTTTGAGCAGGGAAACGACCCAAATTTTGCTGATTGAGCAACGGTAACAAAATGGGACTCTCGGCTCACAATAAATTTTATATAAAACCTGTTAATCACTATAGCAATTCTCGCAGGATTTGTAGGAATGCTCGTTACTAGTTCGAGGGAAACCAGGGCCCACAGGCGAGGAAGAGCCGATCTAATTTTGCGCTGAGGCTCTTCCTCGCTGACACTGTTTTCTTGCGAGCGAACTGGGAACCACTTATTTAAATTTATCAACCGATTGCTATATAATTGCCATCTATCAATAGGATGAATTTTATTAATTTTACGTTCGCTCGGAAGTAATAATTTGACAATCGCATCAAGTCAAACAGAAATAGATTTTTCATTTTTATATTTGAGATTGAAGGATTGAGGGATTGATACAGCGCTCAATCCCTCATTTTTGGCTGAAAATGCTATAGATTTTCCATTTTTTGAGTAGAAATTTTAAATGGGGGAATCCAAGGAAAGATGAGGGAGAGATATATTCCTCATATTTTGCTCGAACTGCTATAAAAATTGATTAAATAGCTCTTGAGACAGATGGCTGCACTATTACTTATTCGATATTTTAAAAAAAGTAAACTTTGTTACAGAATTTATGCTCACTTCATCCAATCCTCTGAAACAAGTATTCCACTGCCCGGAAGAATCGGATTTTTACTCGCACTGCTTGGAAAGTTTAGTGTTAAATGCCAGCGACAATTCTAGACTTATCGTAGAGTTTGGTTCGGGAGAGGGAAGTCCAGTTATTAAGTCTTTACTGAGAACAGATTTTAACGGGACAATACAAGGATTTGAGCTAAATAATGTAGCTTGGAAAATTGCTCAATCTCAAATTAAGCAATATCAGATCGGCGAACAATATACGGTCAATAATTGTTCTTTTTTTGATTCGCTTTTATATCAGTCGGCGGATTGTGTTATCTCAAATCCGCCTTATTTGCCTGCGGTGGATGACAAGATTTATCAGCCGCTGTTGCACGGCGGGAATGATGGTTCGACAATTGCTAAGAAGCTTTTATCTTTGGACTGCGATCGAGTTTTGTTGATGGTTTCTAGCTATTCTAATCCTGTGGGTTTGATCGATTATGCCTTGGATCGAGGCTACTCGGTGGCGAATTTTGAGGTTGCACCTTTAACTTTTGGCTATTACAGTTCGGAGCCCAAGGTGAAAAGCGCGATCGCCAATCTCCGAAAACAGGGAATGGCTTTTTATTCGGACAATATCTATCTGCTGGCTGGAGTTTTGTTTCAGAAGCAGCAAAAGTCGCGCAGAGATTTGTCGATCGAACTAATTCAGTTAATGACAGCGTTTTAAGATCGAGCCTTGGTATGGTGCATCATATCAAATCCGTTGGCATCGGAATTAATATTACCAGAAATCAGGACACGGCAATGCCGTTTCCCTACAATTAATCGGGGTAGGGACACGGCAATGCCGTGTCCTCGATCATTCCTTAATTCTGTTCTGTCGCTTGGATCGATCGCACCACAGCAGCACCAGCCCGATCGCCGATCGACTTCTCCTGATCGTAGCCCAACACCAACTCCCAAGCCTCCTGCGGGTATCTGTCAACCAGTGGAATCGCCACCTCATCAAGCATCCAGCGCCCGTGACGTTCGTCTTCGCGGATGTGCAGTTCCCAATAACCCATCGCAGCCTGCGAGAGGCCCAGACGCTGGGCGGCGGCTAGATAATTGCGGTAAGCCACGGGCCCCGCCACTTCAAAATATGTCAGTCCGCCGTTGTAGCGCAGAAAATGGCGCTTGCGTTCCGTCAGCAGGAAATTGTGATTGATGCTGGCGAGCACTTGCCAAGGCACCAAATCGAAATACGCCTCCGGTTCCGTGCTCATCCCGAATTCTGCCAGCATTTGGGCAAAATAGGTCGAGTGTTTGCGGGCTAAGCGACCGCCACCGTATTCTTCGATCAGCACCCGCGTCAGGGTTGACTGAATTTCGTTGCCGGCACCGCCAATGATGCGAGAAACGCGGCTGGCTTCCACTAAACCGTCGAAGGAGGCGATCGCCAGCAAGTGCTTGTATCCCTCTTCAGTCATCTGTTCTCGCAGGTAGCGATCGATCTCAGTGAGCTCTGGATCGACATCAGCGGCCGCGCGATCGCGCAGGGCTTGCTTCACATCCTCAATGTTTTGCAGCGCTGCAACATCGATTTGGGCGATTTCCCATTGCTGCCAGGGTGATTCGATGCGATCGCGCACTGAACGCAAATAGTGCGATCGCTCGTTGTTGTAGCGGCGCAAATCGTCGTACCAAAATAAATTGAGGCGGTTGATGCGGTAGAGCACGCGCTGCAAGAAGCGGTGAGCGGCCTCGTCGGCGGAATCTTCCTGATAAGCCGATCGCAGGGCTGCGGCGATCGCGCTTTCAAAATCGCTGACGAGTAAAGGTTTTGCCGCCACCGTCTTGTCTAAATCATCAACAAGCAGCAAATTGACAAATTGGCGATCGGCTGCTTCATAATTTGGGAGTGCCGGTTGATTTTTGGGAAGACTAGGCGACTCAGAAGAAGAAAGTATCTCTAGGGTGTTTTGCATGGAATCAAATTATGCTAACTCAGATGATTGTGCTGCCTGCCAAAACAGCCAACCTTTGCAGATTGCCGAATATTCTGGCTGCTTATTTTCAAGATACTTAATCAGTCAGCCAGATACACCTTTCTATTGATAGATATTTTTGACTTCCCCTTGTTTTCAGCTCTTCCTTTCTCTTCCTTCGTGTCCTTTGCGCCTTCGCGGTTCGTCAAAAAAAATCCTTCCACATTTATTAATATAGCTGTGTTTCAATTAACTATAATGGAATCAAAAACTAGAATAACGGTAAATTATGGCTGTACAGTTGCTCAAAAAAGTTTTCACCGTAGAAGAATACCATCAGATGAGGTGGATTTGGCGAGCGGCTAAATAGGCATTATTTGCATTCTAGGCGATCGCCAAAATACTCCTCATACAAACTGCATCTCGCACTACCATAATTGCCGATCCCAAATTCCAGCAATCGTCACATCTGCGACAGAGTTAAAACCCGATATTTATCCACCTGTGAAATTTTTTATTTACCAAATAACCAGCCTTCGGTTCAAACCCACGGCGAGCCATCTCACATTCCATAAAAAAAGCTCAAAAAACCAAAAACTTAGTCTGTTTTAACAGACTTAAGCTATTAGTCAGGGAATAAATGCCCTGGCGCAATCGTGGCCAGCGTGAGGATTTCAGCAAATGTGAGTAATGACAATGGTTAAAACTCTGTCAGTCAATCGAGTTAAAATTGAAGAGTTGAGAGGGAAAAATTACGCAAATAAACCTGATTTTTATGTAAGTATTGATATGCTTAAATTTGGTAGCAGCTAATCAGTAATAGGTCAGGGCGATAGGTGTATTCAACTCTAGAGCAAAAGTATCAGCATCTGGAAAAAGAGTTAAGGGGCGGCGCGATCGCCCTTGGTGGCGTTTTATGCACGGGTACTCTCTGGTATTGGCTGGTGGAAAAATGGTCTTTGCTGGATGCAGCTTATATGACTGTATTTACTTTAGCAACTGTCGGCTATGGCGAAATTCACCCCCTCGGTAGCCGCGCGCGAATGTTTACCATGTGCCTGATTTTGATGGGTGTCATAGTGATTGGTTATATCGTCAACCGCTTTACAGAAGCGCTAATTCAAGGCTATTTTCAAGAAGGAGCAAGAATTAGGCAGCAGCGGCGTTTGGTAGATTCTTTGATCGGACATTATATTCTCTGCGGTTTTGGGCGCACTGGGCGGCAGATTGCCTTGGAATTTGAGGCCGAAAAAATCCCTTTTGTGGTGGTAGATTCGGCGATACAGTCGATTGAGGCGGCTTTGGCGCTGGGATACAAGGCGGTGCAGGGAGACGCGACACTCGATGAAATTTTGCTGAATGTGGGGATCGATCGCGCAATTTGTATCGTAGCAGCTTTGCCGTCGGATGCCGAGAATTTATACACTGTGCTGTCGGCAAAAACTCTGAATCCGAAGGTACGGGCGATCGCCCGCGCCACGACAGAAGAAGCCGTAAAGAAGTTGCAGCGGGGCGGCGCCGATGTGGTTGTATCCCCCTACATTACGGGGGGGAAACGCATGGCGGCGGCGGCTTTGCGCCCTCAAGTTATGGATTTTGTGGACGGCATTTTGACGGGAACAGATCGCTCTTTTTATATGGAAGAATTTCTGGTGAATCCGAATAGTTGCGCCTACGTCGGAGAAACTTTGAGAAATGCCAAATTGCGATCGCAATCAGGGGCTTTAGTTTTGGCAATTCGTCGCCCTGACGGCAATTTGATTGTAGGGCCAACTGGAGAAACTGCGATCGAAGGAGGAGATATGCTAATTTGTTTGGGCACTGCCGAACAATTGCGCGCCCTGAATCAAATCCTCAGCCCGCTGAGTTCTCGCGTCCCTCGCCCTCCAAAGTAAAATCAATTAATCAGGACTAAAGTCTGGACTACAAACCTAATTAACCGTTCGATCCTTCGGAATGCCAGTCCTTTCTTCTCTCTTGGTTAATTAATCAATCAGGACTCGCATTCCTCACTACAAACCTAATTAATAGTTAATATCAATTCCGGTTGCACTCCTGGTGATGTCAACAGTCAACAGTCAACAGTCAACAGTGAATTTACTATTCCGATGAAGAGAGGATTTGATATAAATTTAATGGCTTCGTTTTCGCAAAAATAGCTCAAACCCAAAGCCGATGGCGGGATTTGAACCCGCGACCGACCGATTACGAATCGGTTACTCTACCACTGAGCTACATCGGCACAGACAGTTTTGAACAATAGCACAAATTTAAAAAAAAATCAACGAGTTGTAGAATTTAATTCCAAACTCCACAACTGAGAACTTGAGGACGCTGAGCTATAAAAACCCGGTTTCTACCCCAATTTTCGATGCTCGATCGACATTAAAGCAGAAACCGGGTTTTTGACCCTGCAGGCGAACAAAACTCAGAACTTGTCAAACAACCAGTTCCCCGTCAGTTGAGCCTGCTCTTGCGCCGGAATAAACCAAACCCCGCTGCATATCCAGCGTCAGCATAGTGCCGTCCCGAATTATCCGCATCGCATTCTCCACACCCACCATCACCGGCACGCCCAAACGCAAACCGATAATCGCAGCGTGAGAAGTCAAACTTTCCTCCTCCGTCACCACACCTGCTGCTTTGCGAATCATCTCCACAAAATCGGCGCTGGTGCGCTCCACTACCAAAATGTCTCCAGCGCGGAAATTCGACACATCCGTAGCAGTGCGAGCCACCCTGGCCATCCCGCTTACCGAGCCCAAACCGACGCCGGTGCCTCTGCCTAAAACTGCTGTCACTACTTCAACTTTGATCAAATCCGTTGAGCCAGCAACCCCTTGCAGAGTACCGGCGGTCATCACCACTAAATCTCCGTCGGACAATAATTCTTTTTCTTGGGCGACAGCGATCGCAGATTGAAATGTCTGGCCTGTGGAGGGCAAATCTAGCACCAACAGGGGTTTTACTCCCCAGACTAATTGCAGTTGTCGGGCTACGTCTACGTGGGGAGTAACTGCCAAAATTGGAGTTTTCGGTCGGAATTTGGAGACATTGCGGGCTGTAGAGCCGGTTTTGGTTAGTGTCATAATCGCCGCGGCGTTTAGCTGTTCGGAGATTTGGCTGACTGCTTGGCTGATGCCGTTGGGGATCGATCGACCGACATCTTCTACATTTCTAATATTGCGCTTAATTTCTTCCCTCTCGATGCGGATGGCAATTCTCGCCATCGTCGCCACCGCTTCGACAGGAAAATTGCCGACAGCGGTTTCATTGGAGAGCATTACCGCATCAGTTCCGTCGAGAATCGCGTTAGCCACGTCGGAAATCTCGGCGCGGGTAGGACGGGGATTGTTGACCATGCTGTCGAGCATCTGGGTCGCGGTAATCACCGGAATGCCCATGCGGTTGGAAGTCGCAATCAGTCGCTTTTGCAAAATCGGCACGTCTTCGGCGGGAAGTTCTACTCCCAAATCGCCCCGGGCGACCATCACGCCGTTGCAAAGGGCGAGAATTTCTTCCATTTGTTCGATCGCCTCGTGCTTTTCGATCTTAGCAATCACCGGTACTTGCTTGCCCGCACTAGCAATCAGTTCTTTAATTTCCAGCATATCCTGGGGATTCCGCACGAAGCTCAAAGCTACCCAATCGACACCTTGGTCGAGGCCGAACATTAAATCTTTGCGGTCTTTGTCAGTCAGGGCTTTGATTGACAGGTAAACTCCCGGAAAATTTACGCCTTTGTGATTGGAAAGCGGCCCGCCAACGACGACGCGGCAGAACAGTTCTCCCCCGCCGCGGTCTACTTTTTCGACGCGCATTTCTACTTTCCCGTCGTCGAGCAGAATCGTGGCTCCCTCTGGGACTTCCGAAGCTAGGGTTTCGTAGGTGACGGAAGAAATGAGCTCTGTGCCGACAACTGGGCGGCTGGTCAAAATGAAGGAATCGCCGTTTTTGACAGTTATAGAGCCTGTTTCAAACCGCCCCAAGCGAATTTTTGGGCCTTGGAGGTCTTGGAGGATTGCCACCGGCTGGTTGAGTTCAAAGGAAGTTTGCCGGATTAAGCGAATGCTGCGCTGGTGGTCTTCTTCTGTTCCGTGGGAAAAGTTGAGTCGCAAAGTTGTAGCACCAGCTTCTATGAGGTTGCGCAGCACTTGTGGGTTGGATGTGGCCGGGCCAATGGTGGCGACAATTTTAGTTCGGCGTAGGGCTTTTGGCAATTGCATCAGCGGTGTTCTGGGGAGGCGGGTGGAAAGACAGTGGGTCGATTTGAGATTCTTCGACTTGGGCCTACAAGTTTTAGATTTGAGATTTAGTCTACAGATGAATCTGGGATCTGAACTCTTAGTCTAAAATTTGGGGCTGCTGGCGAGTTTTGTGGGAAACTTGTATCCGTTTTTGAGCGGGGTCAAGATGCCTATAATACAAAAACTCTACCATTGTGGCGATCGAATTTGCGATCGGGCGAAATTTTAAATATCCCGTCTCGAAAAGTTAGTCAGCTTGCGGGTAAAACAATTTTAATTTGGGATTGGATATTTGGGATTGTCCCGCGCACCTAAGAGTTTGAGTCCACAGACATCTCTAAACTTAGTGGGCAATACCTTAGATGCAGTTTTTTTACGAAAGTTTACCTTCAACCGCAAGAAGGCTCCCGCCATAACGGTAGTCCGTTTGGCGGTGAGATGAATTGCGGGCAGGATCTATGCTAGAATAGATTACGTCAGATATAACGACGTAACTATGTTGGTGTTTGAGGCAAAACTTCAGGGACAAAACGAGCAGTACGAAAAGCTGGATGAGGCAATTCGTACTGCTCGTTTTGTCCGTAATTCTTGCCTGAGATACTGGATGGATAACCGCTCCATCGGACGATATCATTTGAGTGCATATTGTGCTGTCCTGGCGAAAGAATTTGCTTGGGCAAGCCAACTCAATTCTCAAGCCCGACAAGCATCGGCGGAAAGAGCTTGGTCGGCAATTGCTCGATTTCTTGAGAACTGTAAGAAAAATCACCCCGGTAAGAAAGGATATCCACGGTTCAAGAAAGAACAAACTCATGGTTCTGTTGAGTACAAAACTACGGGTTGGAAACTTTCTGAATGTCGCAGATACATCACTTTTACTGATGGTTTTGGTGCAGGTATTTTTAAGTTGTGGGGGACTCGCGATTTGCATTTCTATCAATTGAAGCAAATCAAACGAGTCAGGGTAGTTCGTCGTGCCGATGGCTACTACGCACAGTTTTGCATCGACCAAGAAAGACTTGAGAAAAAAGAACCCACATTTAAAACTATCGGTCTTGATGTTGGTCTCACTCATTTTTATACTGATAGCGACGGGCAAACTGTTGAAAACCCAAGACATCTGAGAAAGAGTGAGAAGTCTCTGAAACGGCTTTCTCGTCGTCTGTCCAAGACCCAAAAAGGGTCGAAAAATCGAGCTAAGTTGAGAAACAAACTGGCAAGAAAGCATCTCAAAGTAAGTAGGCAACGTAAAGATTTCGCCGTGAAGTTGGCGAGATGCGTAGTCCGGTCTAACGACCTGGTAGCCTATGAGGATTTGAGGGTGCGGAACATGATAAGAAATAGACATCTCGCCAAATCGATTAGCGATGCAGCTTGGACAACTTTTCGTACATGGGTTGAGTATTTTGGCAAGGTTTTTGGTGTGGTCACAATTGCTGTGCCACCGCACTACACCAGTCAAAATTGCTCTAACTGCGGCAAAGTTGTCAAAAAAGCTCTGAGTGTCAGGACTCACATTTGTCATCATTGTGGGCATACGCAAGATAGAGACTGGAATGCGGCGAGAAATATATTAGAGAAAGGTTTACGTACTGTAGGGCATACAGGAACGTCTAGTCTAGAACTAGAAAACGCCTCTGGAGACATCGACCACTGCTTGGGTGAGGAAACTCCTTCAAGTAAGTCGGGTCGTGGAAAGAGGAAGCCCAAAGAGCAATCTTTGGAATCCCCCGCTATATTCGGTACTCCGAATTAGCGGTGGGAAGATGTCAATATAGGGAGACTTGTATCTTATACTACGCAAGGGTGAAATATTAAGGAGTGTTAACAAAGATGTCGGAGGCAGGACGGCCGCTGACAGTGCCGAAAGAGTTTCTGAGTCCTCCCGGTGACTTGAATCCGACGATGCTGTTGTTTTTGAGTGCATTAGCGACGATCGCGATTTCCTTTGTGGGTTACTGGTACGGGGAATGGCCGGATTGGTGTTGTTTTTTGCTGAACGTGCTGGCGTTACACATGGCTGGAACGGTGATTCACGATGCGTCTCACAATGCGGCGCACCGCGATCGCACAATTAACGCTATTTTGGGACACGGTAGCGCGCTGATGTTGGGCTTTGCTTTCCCGGTATTTACGCGGGTACATATGCAGCATCACGCCCACGTTAATGACCCAGATAACGATCCAGACCATTATGTTTCTACTGGCGGGCCTTTGTGGTTGATTGCTGCGAGGTTTTTTTACCACGAGATTTTCTTCTTTAAGCGCAAACTGTGGCGGAAAAACGAACTTTGGGAATGGTTTTTTAGCCGTTTGTTTGTAATTGGAGTGGTTTGTATCTCCATTCAATACGACCATTTAGGTTACGTGCTGAATTTTTGGTTTTCTCCTGCTTTGGTGGTGGGCTTAGCCTTGGGGTTATTTTTTGATTATTTGCCGCACCGTCCGTTTCACGAGCGCGATCGCTGGAAAAATGCCAGAGTATATCCGAGTCCAATTCTGAATATCTTAATTTTGGGGCAGAACTATCACCTCATCCATCATTTGTGGCCTTCAATTCCTTGGTACAATTACAAGCCGGCTTACGAGGCTGTAAAGCCGCTGTTGGATGAGAAGGGTTCTCCTCAAAGTTTGGGAATATTGGAAGGGAAAAAGGACTTCTGGAGTTTTATATATGACATCTTTTTAGGGATTAGGCTGCATCACAAGAAAGCCACTGATTGATAAAAACCCGGTTTCTTCGAGAAGCCGGTTTTTTTGGCAATCTATCCTTAGTAAATCAAACGGCTCTCCCGACATTTTGGCGATCGGTTAATCTAATCTCTGGTAATGGGTAATAGGTTCCGAATCGATCGCCAATTACCAATTACCCCGCAGCCAAATATACATTTTTCCCCAAATATCCGAAAGAGCCGTCTACTTTTCCCCAGCCGCAGCCACCGCCAAATTCCAATCGGGGCGCAAATTTTGAGCTCCCCGCAAATAAGGATGATAAATTTCAACCTGTGCCGGCCAATTAACGTGAATCAAAAAACGGATGCAGCGTTCTAAAGAACCCTTAACGTGCATTTGCTGGACATCCAACAAAGGAACATTGCACCAGCGGGGACGTTCGCGGGCGATCGCGGCCGGAAAGACAGCATCTAAATCGCGGGTGACAGAAAACGTAGCACTAATTATTAATTGCGGATCTAAATTATTTCTTGTTTCTAATTCATCTAAAAGTTCTCTCACCGATTCTCGAATTGCTTCCACCGAATTCTCGCTGGCAGTTGTTGCCCCGCGAATCGCCCGCACTTGCCACTCCACGCAAATATTCTCCATTTTTTGTTTGTTGTCAGTTGTTAGTTGGCAGTAGTCAGTTGTTTGTTGTCAGTTGCTAGTTGTTAGTTGTTAGTTGTTAGTTGTTAGTTGTTAGTTGTTAGTTGTTGGTTGCTCGTTGTTGGTTGTTGGTTGCTCGTTGTTGGTTGTTGGTTGCTCGTTGTTGGTTGTTGGTTGCTCGTTGTTGGTTGTTGGTTGTTAGTTGTTAGTTGTTAGTTGCTCGTTGTTAGTTGTTAGTTGTTTGTTGCAATTACCAACTGCCAACTGCTTTCCTGTCAACTGCTTTCCTGTCAACTGCCAACTGCCAACTGACTATTAAATCACGGGCGATACAGCCACAGCGGTAAACCGCTAGTAGAAAGCTCGAATTCCAGCAAGTTTTTGTAAGCTGAAAGCCCGGATGTATCCAGACTACTCCCCAAGACCCGATTTAGGAAAGGTTTAGCTTTTTCTAGCGTGCAGCACTCGGTTTTTTCCGGGTCGAGACCTGCGAGTTCGGCTGTCCAGCGGCGAGCGTCCTCTTCGGTTCCGAGTCGATCGACCACACCCAATTCTAAGGCTTGCTGACCGCTAAAAATGCGACCGTCGGCAAAGGTTTTGACTTTTTCAACTGGGAGTTTCCGAGCTTCTGCGACGGTTTCGACGAATTGCTGGTAGGTGGTGTCGATCAAGTCTTGCAGAATTTGCTGTTCTGGCTCAGTCAATTGTCGATCGAATGCCAAGATATCTTTATACGGCCCCGATTTAATCACCTCAAAAGAAACGCCGACTTTTTCTAACAGCCCTTCTAGATTGTTACCCCGGATAATCACGCCAATGCTGCCGGTAATTGTACCGGGATTGGCAACGATATGGTGAGCTCCCATGCCGATATAGACTCCGCCAGAAGCTGAAATATTGCCGAAACTGGCGACTATTTTGATTTTTTCTTGCAAACGCTTGAGCGCGCTGTAAATTTCCTGGGAATCGCCGACTGTCCCCCCAGGGCTGTCTATCCGCAGCAGCAAGGCGGGAAATTTGCGCTCTTCAACGGTTTTGAGCGCTTCTAGAACTCGTTTGCGGGTTTCTCCGGCGATGGCTCCGGTGACTTCGATACGGGCGATTTGTTTGCGGTAGCGGGGCTTGAATGGCCAAATCATGGGCAGTTTACAGGCAATGTAGGAAATTTTGTAGCTAACTTCTAGTGTGACTCATCTGAAGGCAGTTGGCTGTTGGTTGTTGGCAGTTGGTTGTTGGCAGTTGGCAGGAAAGCAGTTGGCAGTTGACAGGAAAGCAGTTGGCAGTTGACAGGAAAGCAGTTGGCAGTTGGCTACTTGATGAAACTGAAGAAACCGGGTTTTTTGCAGAGATTCAGGGTTTGAAGCGAATATCTGGGTGAAAAAACCGGGTTTCTGACCGATCGGTCGATCGCACTTAACCCACCTTCGATATATAATTGTAAAAATTGCTTAACAAATCTACCTTATTTTTCTGAGAGCCACTCTCATCAATTATTTGGAGCCCCCGCCATGCAGCTAAAACTTACCGATTCTAAACTGCCCTTTGCGCCGCTGTTGCTAATCGCGCCGTTTTTCCTGTGGGGAACCGCGATGGTAGCGATGAAAGGAGTCATGCCGCACACGACACCGCTGTTTGTGGCATTTGTGCGTTTAGTACCTGCAGGCGTGTTAGTGCTGTTGGCGGCGGCGCTGATGGGAAAGGCACAGCCTGCGGGTTGGAAAGCTTGGCTGTGGATTTCGCTGTTTGCTTTAGTTGACGGTACTTTGTTTCAAGGCTTTTTAGCCGAAGGTTTGGCGAAAACCGATGCGGGTTTGGGTTCGGTGATGATTGATTCTCAACCGCTAGCTGTGGCGATTTTGTGTTTGTGGCTGTTTCAAGAAAAAATTGGATTTTGGGGCTGGTTGGGACTAGCAATCGGGGTAGTTGGGATTAGTTTAATTGGTTTGCCTGATGGCTGGATTTTTGGGCTGTTTCATCCTGAAAGCGCGCAGGTTTCTGGGGGTATGGAACAGTTCTTTGAGGGTGGGGAATGGTTGATGTTGTTGGCGGCTTTGTCGATGGCTGTGGGTACGGTTTTGGTGCGCTGGGTTTGTCGCTATGTTGACCCGGTGGTGGCGACGGGCTGGCACATGATTTTGGGCGGTTTGCCGCTTTTGGCACTTTCGGCTGCAACTGAGTCTGAACAGTTTGTGAATATCGATTTTTCTGGCTGGATGGCGCTAGGTTATTCTACCGTGTTCGGAAGTGCGATCGCCTACGGTTTATTCTTTTATTTTGCTTCTAGCGGCAGTTTGACGAGTTTAAGTTCTCTGACATTTCTTACCCCAATTTTTGCTTTGCTGTTCGGCAATTTGTTCTTGGGCGAGGTGTTGAATTCGCTGCAATCTATGGGGGTAGGGCTGACTTTGGTGAGTATTTATTTGATTAATCAGCGGGATACTTTGGCGGAAAAATTGGGAAAAGTGCGGCACGGTGAAGCTAATTCTGAGGATAAAGTGCAGTTATTAGAGTCACCTGAGTTGAATAAAGTTGAATTTCCCGTAAAATTACGAGCTACAGAATTGGAATCGGAAGTTTAGCGCTTTTAGAAATTTAGGGAGAATTGGTTGACTCTTGAATTAACTGATTTGGAGTTACAATCCTAGGAGTTTTTACCGGAAAATCTCGCGGATTGCGGGTGACAATGGCATCAATTCGATTCAGGGCTATTTCATTCTAAATATATCTTTGAGTATGCTACAACTAAAGCCAGCGAGACGTTGAGCTTGAGCCATGTTTTGAAAGCCATGCTCGGGATACAAATTAAGGGCAAAGTTTCGTGGGATTGCCCAAGACTGAAGGAGTCCAACGGTGCGAATGCGACAAGCATCTTCTAGGCCGGGTGACATCACGGACATAATGGACTTTGTTTTCGACTCCCCAATAGCCTCGAATTCTTTGAGCAAGGCAAGCTGCTGTTTCAGTTAATGAAGTGACGTAGTAGCGAGTTTCGGTAGATAATTCAATGATGTTCGCTCGATAGACATGGCGTTCGGATGCAATTCTAATTAAGGTTTTTAGTCCCGGAAAAGCAGGAATTCCCGTCAAGTCTTGACTGATGCTGACGGTACGTTTTTCAATCCAACCATGCCCTTTATTAATCTGGAATGACGTTTCTTGTGCTTGAAATGTGGCTTGTACTGCGGTCAATAATCCAGATTGATTACCTGGGAGTGCACGTAATGATTGCTACTATCAATTATGGTGTGAGCAGTTGTTTTTGGCTGCTGATGGCATCAAAGGCGAACACAACACCTTTGAGTGCCATCTGCTCAATAAAAGCAGGGATTGCCGTGATTTCATGCGTTTTTGAATCTACATCGCCAGAAATCCACGATTTCCGGCAGCAACACCTAAGGTAAACAAGGCGGTGTCACAGTGCTTGATGATGGCGTTTTCCTGCTCTTCGACGGGTATTGGGTAGGTCTGCAAAGGCTTCGACAATGGCAATTTGAGACATCACATATCCTGTGAATGACTACGATAGTTTATTATCATATCAGCTACTCAATCTGAATGAAATAGCCCTGCTGGTATACTATGTAAACCTTGCGTGAGTTTTGATCGCAAATTTGGTGACAAAGGAGGCTGTTCTATGGTTCGATCGCACAAACGTCAAGCTGTCATCGCTTTAGTCGCAGCTTTGGGCACAATCATGGGAAATTTAGTGTTTCCAGGTCTGAATGTAGCCCCGGCATTGGCCGAGGCCAAATTTCAGGATGTTAAAGACCATTGGGCCCAAGGTTGCATAGAAGAATTAGCAGACAAAAAAATCATCAGTGGCTACTACGAAGACGGCAGTTTTCGCCCGAACCGCCCAGTCAGCCGCGCTGAGTTTGCGGCAATGCTGCGTAGGGCTTTTCCCGATGCAAAAACCGTCCGCAATCCGATCGACTTTGCAGATATTCCCACGAACTACTGGGGTTATAAACCAATTCGAGAAGCTTATCAGACGGGTTTTCTATCCGGTTACAGCGGCAGTATTTTTAACCCGACTGTTAACATTCCCCGCTGGCAGGTTTTGGTAGCATTAAGCAGCGGCTTGAAATATACGCCTACAGGGCCAGCGGCTGAGATTTTGGATGCGACTTTTGAAGATGCGCCGGAAATTCCCGAATTGGCAAGAAATGCGATCGCCGCCGCCGCAGAAAAACAACTTGTGGTCAATTATCCCGCCGTCAAACAGCTAGAACCTACGCGCAATGCAACCCGCGCCGAAGTAGCAACTTTCTTGTGTCAGGCGATCGCCAAACCCGGACAAACAGCCTTAGTTCCCTCGCAATACATCGCCCAAGTCCCAACGAATGTCGGCCCGGCGAGAACCACAGAAACCTCGGAATCTGGGAATATTAGGGCAGAAGTTTCTTTCGTCAAAGAAGGAGAAAATGCCAAAAATATCCGCATCAAAATCATCCGAGACGGTCAAACTTTATTAGACGAACCAGTGCTAATTCCGACTCGTTCTCTAGTAGACAATCCAGAAAAAAAAGCCAACGATGAAGTATCAGAAGGGCGTTTGTTATCGGTGCGAATCCGCGATTTTGACGGCGACAAAGAACCAGAAGTGCTGGCAGATTTAGTCTCAATCAATAGCGGTGTCCGCTGCTGCAATTATTCGTTTATTTACCGCTACGACTCAGCAGCTAAAAAATACACTCACATCAAGCATTTTTGGGGCAATGTCAGCTACGAAATTGTCGATTTTGGCAAAAATGATATCCCGGAGTTCAAGAGTCTAGACGGGCGATTTGCAGAGGCTTTTACAAATTATGCGGATTCTCGGTTGCCGCTGCAAATTTGGCAGTACCGCCAAGGTAAAATGGAAGATGTTACTAAGCAGTATCCCGTGGAAGTATACACAAATTCTGCTGAACTGTGGCTGGAATCTAGGAAGCGATCGAGCGAAGATGCAGAGGTAAAAGGGGTGTTGGCTGCTTTCATGGCCAGCAAGTATGTTGCGGGCCAGGAGGCCGAAGGTTGGCAATTGTTGGACAAAGTTTATCAAGGGCGCGATCGCAATCAATTCTTTGCGAAATTGCGCGAGTTTTTGGTGAGTACGGGATATGGGAGTAAGTAGATAAAGAACCCCCTAAATCCCCTTTTAAAAGGGGAGTAGGGTTTGAGGTTGAACGACTCATGTTTTCGCATTAAGGAAGGGAACTTTCAAGACTTTCTCCCCAGGAAGGTAACACTCGAAAGTTCCGCCAACATCACGACGGCGATATTCTACGCTAATGCTATCTGAGGGGTGATTTTCGGCAAAGGTTTTTACCTGGGACTTTTTGAGAATACAAACATTAAGAATTAAATAATTTTCCAAAAACTTTATGAATAAATACCAAAATTAGTTGCTGTTTGAGAAGTTGAGCTAAAATAAGTATAAAATATCCCACATAAAATCCCTGAAAATGGTATATCCACCTGCACCTTGGAATTTGCAAGGTTATGCTGTTCAGACTTTACAATTAATAGATGTGGCACGGGTGCGTCCCTTGGTTCCATCTGAGTTAGAAATAGTCTCTGTATTGCCAGGAAAAACCCTAGGTGGAGTTTATATATCCTCCTACGGGTTGGGTTCGGTGATGGAGTACAATGAGCTAATTGTCGTAAGCGCGATCGCCAATTATGCAGGAAAATGGGGCGCTTGGATTTCCCACATCTACGTAGACAACCCTCACTCGGTAGCCGGCGGGCGCGAAATTTGGGGACTTCCTAAAGAATTAGCTCAATTTAGTTGGGAAGGCAACGATTCGGTAAAAGCAACACCGCTAGGCTACCGAGTTACAGTTAGCCAAGCAAACCGTCAACTGTGCAGTCTCAATTACAGTCAACAAAGTTTAGCGCTACCTGTACCTTTTAGCGGAAATGTTTTCAGCACCGATCGCAGCAATTTGCTACTATTCAAAGGAGAATTTCAGTCTCGAATCGGTTTGATTAAAGGTAAATTAGAAGTAACTGAAGAAAGTCATTTTGCTAGTTTAAACTTAGGTCAGCCCTTGCTTACAGTGGCCTGTGAAGATATGCGTTTAATGGCCGGTGCGCCGGAAGTTGTGGGAAACATAGCTGCTGAATTCAATTATTAGCTGAAAATTGGTATTGACCTGCAATTCCCGCTTTACGCAGGAATTGCAGGTCAATATTAAATCAACCTTTTGCAGCATTAAAAGCGTTGATGCAGTATGTTCGCAAAAAAAACCGGTTTCTGATTGCTCGTGCTGATTGTACTGAAATTAAATCAATTCCGGTTGCACTCCTCATGATGTTAACAGTTAACAGTTAACAGTCAACAGTCAACAGTCAACATTCAACATTCAACAGTCAACAGTCAACAGTCAACAGTGAATTTACTACTCCGATGAAGAGAGGATTTGATATTAAATTCCAGCCCCTGAAGCGGCTTCAGCACCCATTTCTAAAACTGTACCGCGCAGGAAATCAATTTGCTGCTGAAAATCCATGCCCTTAATCTTTGCTAATAAAGCATTTCCAGCTTCGGGAAGTTTGTAGTCGGAAGGTACGGGAATAATGGTTCCTTCGTCCATTCCTACTGCCAGGAAGTACCAAAAAGCCAGCTTGGTTTCAGGGCTCAATGAGCCGTACATCCGGCTGATTTCAGTATTGGTTTTTGAGGCAATGTCGCGCATTACTTGCAGTTGTTCTTCCTTGGGCAGCGCCTTGACTTGCTCGAACAAACCCTCAGCAATTTCGGAACCGGCAGCACCCGGAGCCGCTGGCGTGATTGACTTGCCCATTTCGGTGTAAACAAACCACAGCAAACCTAATTGATCGTCTACATTCAAGCTCTGCATATCTGCTTTTCCTTGGTCGTAGGCGCTGGTAGTAGAAAATGTCATTTCAGTCTCCAAAATAATATGTATTGCTCTGTTTGTTGATAGCAAAAACTTTTTTTGCTACTCAATAAAAGTTAGCAAATAAATAGGGAGGCTAGAATCTTGCGGAAGGTAGAGATGAACCCCGACAGTAATTGGTGGTGGCGGCTCCGAAGGTGGTAGGAAGTTTACAACTAAAGGATGATGCGGTGGGTCTCAGGTCAATGAGATTGAGAGCGTCAAGTTCGATCGATCGCAATTCAGTTTTTGTTCATTTTTGAGTACCTAAGTGCGATCGCTCGAACATTTTTTGCCGTTGGAGCGAATACGATATTATTCCCAAAAAAATAGGCTGGCACACAGCCAGCCTAGAATCAGGAGAATTTTAATTGAAACTTGTTGAAATTCTAGCTAAACAAACCCGAAATACCGCCGACTGCTATTGCTCCAGCCAGAGCCGAAACAACCACAGAAGTTAGAGCCGTACCGAACAGCCACCAAGCAGCAGTTGCTGCAGCTTCCCGCGCATCTTCTGCTTGCTGCTTGGTCTTTTTCTTGATATCTTTAATGCGTTTTTTGGCTTGCTCTTGCAGGCGTTCCGAGCGCGACAGCACGCTGTCCCTGGCTCCTTCAATTTGGTCGATAATTTTGTTAGCTTGGTCTTCTGAAATATCGGAGCGAGAGCTAATTACTGCGACTAAAGTACCGCGATCGAACTCGCCTAAACGCTCTTTAATCGCGTCAAATCCGGCCTGCGGGTCGTCAAATACTTTGCGGATGTCTCGTTTGATGCTTTCGTAGTTGAGTTCTGGTCGATCGAGCGAATTGAGGTAATCCCGAATTTTCGCGAAAATACCGTCAATTGCTGACTGAAACTTGTCTTGCACCATTTGAAGTTGTTCGACAAATTCGTTGCGGACAGATTCGATACGATCGGCAATTTGGTTGGCTTCCTCTTCGGAGATGTCTTCCCGCTGCGACAGCAAGGCTACCAGCGTACCGCGATCGAAGTGCTTCAGGCGATCGCCCAAACTTTGCATCCCCATTCCCGGCTCGCTAAACAACAACTGCAAATCGCGTTTGATACCTTCGGGATTGAGTTCTTCCTTGTTGGTATTCTGCAAGTAATTTTCCAAACTTCCTTGGAAATCCTTGACAGTTTTTTGAGCGCGAGATGCCAAACGACGGGGCGATTTCACGATGCTGCGAATCGAATCTTGCACGCGGTCGATCGTCCGATTGATTTGTTCTTCGCTCAAATCTTCCCGCTGCGAAAGCAACTTGACCAAGGTTTCGCGATCGACCTGAGACAGCCTTTCCCGCAGCGCCAAAGCGCCTTCTTTCGGATTTTCAAACAATTTGGTCAAATCCCGATTCAGACCTTCAGGATCGAGTTCTTCCAGGTTGGTATTCCGTAGGTACTCACCAATTTTGCCAGTAACTTCCTCGTACTGTTCCTTAGCTTTATCCGCCACTATCTGCGGTGCGTGGACAATGTTGTCGCGCACGGATTCGATTTTGTCGATCGCCCCATTTATCTGTTCTTCGTTGAGGTCTTGGCGCTGCGACAGCAGTTGCACCAGCGTATCGCGGTCGAATTGAGATAAGCGTTCTCTCAGCGCTTTCAATCCCGCTTCCGGGTCGCTTAACAGCGTTTGAAACTCGCGCTCGATCGCTTCAGGATTGAGTTCTTCCTTATTAGTATTGCGGAGATACTCTTCTACCTTTTGCCGCAATTCTTGCGCTTTCGATTTCGCTTGCTCTTGCAATTCTTGAGCTTTGGAAATTACTTGATCGCGCGAACTTTCCAGCCGCCCGATTAACTGATCTGCTTCTTCTGGGCTGAAATCCTCCCGCTGACCGAGCAATTGTACCAAAGTATCGCGGTCAAATTGCGACAGGCGATCGCGCAAAGCCTCAAAACCAGCATCGCGATCGTCCAACAGCGCTTGGAAGTCCTTCTCGATACCTTCTGGATTCAATTCTTCCTTACCAGTCGATCGCAAATAATTCTCAATCCGGCTGCGTAAATCTTGAGATTGTTCCTCACCAGCAGCATCTCGAACAATTCCCAAAACTTCTTGACGGACACCTTCAAGCTGTTCGGCAATTTCCGTCGCCTGTTCCTGACTAAACCCCTCGCGGCGGCCCAAAATCCCTACAAAATATTCAGGATTAAACATCTCTAACTGGCGCAAAACTGCCCCCGGAGAAGCTTCGGGATCGTAAATAACATCCCTAAATTCCTGCTTGATAGTTTCTCGGTTGAGATGCCAAGGTTGAGTATTAAGCAAGTAATTTTCCACATCAGCCTTAGCTGTATTGAAAGGCAGCGCAGGCAATTTATCGCCCACCTTCTCGCTCAAAGACTTAGCTTTTTCCTTTCCTTTTGCAGTTAGTTGCTGCAACTGACCAGAAATTTTTTCAACATCCAAATCCGACAAATCAGTCCGCGACAAAACCGTGCCCACCAGAGCTTCCACACCCAACTGCATCGCCCGGTTCATGCCCCCGCTGGACTCCGATTTGTTGTCCCGATTTTCCAGAATTTGAGACAATTTAGCGTTGAGTTCGTCAGACTTCAGCAAATCGGGAGCCGCAAATTTAAGAAAATCAACTAACTCTAAATTCGGGTCTTTCTTTTCTTGCTGCTTGCCAAATGTTTGCTTCCAAACGCCTTCGAGTTGGTTAGCAACTTGATTTATTTCTTCTTGAGAAAAATCACTGCGACTGCTAATTAAATCCACAAAAGTTTGGCGGTTAACATTCTTTAAAACATCGGTTCCCGCCAGAGATTTGATATCGGCATCCCCCAGCAACTTTTCAAATTGACCGCGAATTTCCTTGACATCTAGCTTCGGCAACTGCAAAGAACCCACATAATCTTGCAGTGTTTCGCGAATGCTCTCCGGGTCTACAGCCGAGCTCAATTCGCGGCGGACAGCAGCCACAGATGCTTCCACAGTATTGACCATTTGGTCGCCCGCCATCTTGCCGCCGATCGCTGAACCGGCAGTACCCATAACGCCTTGAATGCCTGAAAAAGCAGTTTTTATCAAGGAACCAATCATGGAGCCGACGGCGCTAGAACCCAGCCATACCAGGGTTAAAAAGTACGCCGACCAAATGACTACACCAATAATTGCCGCGCCGTCTACCGAGGCAATTGAAGTTAGTTTGACCGCCAGAAAACAAGCTAAAAATAAAGCCAGGTTAACTGTGACTAAAATCCAACCTCCAACTAGACCTTCAGTCTTCCGAATTTTAGTGCCAAAACTTTCGGAATCGTCATCATCATCGGGTAAAGCGTCGTCCCAATTAGATATTTTGGCGGCAATCGAGAAATTTGTTAACAGGAATTGGAAGCCGAAAGCCATAATGACTCCGGCGATTAATGCCACGAAAAACTGAGGACTTAGAAACATCAGCCCTGCGACATCCGGGTGCTGGAACGGGACATCTCTTTGCACCGGCATTTGGGCAATATTGAATTTGGGACTGTACAGCGACATTAATAACTCGCTTTCAAACATAAATTACCTCCTAAATTTTGATGCCGAATCAGGCATATTGAAATTGGCCCCTAACATTTAACTAGGGGAATGGACACTTTTTTGATGGTGGTTTTTTTCGTCAGGCTTTATCTTAAGGAAGCCCTAATTCGTAAAATAAGGATGAATAGTAAATCAGTTCTTTAGTTATGTCATCCTTACTGCTGATTATGGCTCTGGAAGCGGAAAAATAAATCCCTCTAAAGTCAGAAATGAGTTGATTTGCGAGGAGTAGCCGTAGAGTTCGCCCAAAAAATGCAGGTTTGAGGCGGGGGCGACAGCTAGTAATTATCACAGGGGCCGTCAAGACTTTTTATGTAATTAATAGGGCGTGGTTACTTAATAAAGTGCGATGTGGCGCACCCTACATATCGTAGAGTGCGCTGTCTTTTTAGGATTCCGTTTGATTTTTGGGAGCAAAACGAGCTAGTAATTCCGGGCGTTCGAGCTGCATACTCAGTCGCGTGCTTTCAAGAGGTTCTAGTTGAATCAAAGGCTCAATTATTTGGGCTAATTCTTCATCGATTTCGCCAAATCTTACTTGTAATATACTCTCAATAATCTCGCGTTTACCTTGCTGAAAACCTTGCTGAAAACCTTGCTGGATACCTTGCTGAAAACCTTGCTGGATACCTTGCTGAAAATATTGCTCGATACCTCGCTGAATACCTTGCTCGATACCTCGCTGAGTTGCTTCTTCCAGCCGTTGTAAATAGAGCGGTGACAGTTCCATAATTAACTCCCGATTTTCTCGATATATAATAAATATTAAAGTGATATTTAGCGCCCCCTACAGATTGTAGAGCGCGCTGATGAGTTAGGATTTCGTTTGATTTTTGGGAGCAAAACGAGCTAGTAATTCCGGGCGTTCGAGCTGCCTAATCAGTCGCGCGCGATCGAGACTTTCTAGTTTAATCAAAGGCTCGATTATCTGGGCTAATTCTTCATCAATCTCGCCAAATTTCACTTGTAGCATACTCTCAACTATCAAGCGTTGACTGCGCTGGATACCTTGCTGTATACCTTCTTGGATACCTTCTTGGATACCTTGCTGGATACCTCGCTGAGTTGCATCTTCAAGTCGTTGCAAATAGAGGGGTGACAGTTCCATAATTAACTCCCGATCTTCTCGATCTATGTCTTGACGGACTTCTAAAATCGTTCGCAAGTTGTACAACAATTCTAACGCGCTCAACCGAAAGAAATTATCAGAGGGTAATTCTCTCAATTCGGCAATAGCTTGCTTTTGCACGTTTCCCTTCCCCAAAATCCTCAGCCACAGCGTTTCGGGAGTGCGGGGCAGTTGGTGAATGGCAATAATTGCTGCTTTCAGAGACGGACTCAGAAAATAAACTCCATTTACCCAATTTTCGGGTTCGGGAATCGCTCCAAATCCAGCTAACATAACGTCGGAAACCGTCGGCGACAGTATCCAGAGTTGGGGCAAGTCTGCCTCTGCAATCCTGCTATTATCTCTGGCTGCGACTCGTTCATATTCGGCGTGGACATCAAATAGTTTGCCCAAACAACTGCGAATTTCTCCGGTTTGAACAGGACTGCGGAATGGTTCCAATACAGCGGGTTTTGCTGCGATTTGACCCAAAATGCCGAGGGCTGTTGCTTCGACTTCAGGTTCCGATTTGGGGGCAAAAAAAACGTCAACCTGCCTTACTTCTCCAGCAATGTCGAGGCTGGTTTCGACATTGCCGAGAGGGGTTAATAGTTCTTTGAGATACTGTTTTGCGAATTGGTCGTGAATAAATCTAGTCATGAGAATTGTCAGCTATCAAGTGTTTAAAAACCTCGCGACTACTCATCTATTCGCTACTTGTTACCAAGCTATACCAGGTAATGCAGATCGGGAGGCTCGGCCTCCATTGTTACAGCGGAGGCTCTGCTTCTGGAAAATTTCATGCTCTGGCTGGGAACCAGTTAAACCAGTTAAAAACAGTTAAATCTGCTCGTCAAAATTATCAGATATCAACTGTTTAAAACTCTAGTCATCAACTATTAATTATCAACTATCAACCATCAACTGTCAACTTTTGGCAGCATTTGCCATCGCAGTTGCGTCGGCTGCGAATACAGCCGTACTCCTCGAAACGTTGACTGTGTTTGCGAACAGTAGGATAGGCCAGTAAATATAAGGGAATTCCGATTATTTTGTAAAGCAATCGACCAGCAGAACAATATCCCAAATTTCGCTTAAATTAGGTTCTTGAACAAATTCTCCTATTTCATCTTTTAAGGCAAGCCACTGAGATTGCACAGTAGGAGAGTGACAATTATCAAATACTGCCATACCTTTTTCGTAGTTTTGCCAAATTTTATTCATATATTTAATCAAATCCGCCTCACGTCTGATAATATCAGAAGTTAATCTGAGATTACAATCATCCGGTCTTTTAAGGAAATCAGCTATGCGACTCTCTCAAATGCTTTTTGTCACCCTGCGGGAAGACCCTGCAGAAGCAGAAATTCCCAGCCACAAACTATTACTCCGTGCGGGATACATCCGGCGCATCGGTAGCGGAATTTACGCTTATCTGCCTTTGATGTGGCGAGTTCTCAAAAAAGTTTCTCAAATTGTGCGGGAAGAAATGGATGCTACCGGCGCTCAAGAATGTCTCCTCCCGCAATTGCAACCTGCTGATTTGTGGCGGGAATCCGGTCGCTGGGATACCTACACTCAAGCTGAAGGTATCATGTTTTCTCTCACAGACCGTCGCGATACTGAGTTGGGATTGGGCCCAACTCACGAAGAGGTAATTACTACAATTGCTAAGGATATGGTTCGTTCCTATCGGCAGTTGCCTTTGCATCTCTATCAAATTCAAACTAAGTTTCGCGATGAAATTCGCCCGCGTTTTGGGTTGATGCGCGGTCGCGAGTTTATTATGAAAGATGGCTATTCTTTTCACACTAGCGAAGAAAGTTTGAAAAAAACTTATCAGGATATGGATCGAGCCTACAGCAATATGCTGCGCCGATCGGGCTTGGAATTCCGAGCAGTAGATGCCGATTCTGGTGCAATTGGTGGATCTGGTTCTCAAGAGTTTATGGTGCTGGCAGAAGCGGGTGAGGATGAAGTTCTTTATACTGAAGACGGTCAGTATGCTGCTAATGTGGAGAAGGCTGTATCGATTCCTGCTGATGCGGAACCGTCGCCCTTTGCAACTTTTGAAAAGCGGGAAACGCCGGGAACTGACACAATTGATAAACTGGGCAAGTTTTTGAAGTGTTCTCCGACGCAAGTTGTCAAAAATGTGCTGTATCAGGCTGTTTATGACAGCGGTATTACAGTTTTGGTATTGGTAAGTATTCGCGGCGACCAAGATGTGAATCAGGTAAAGTTGCTGAATGAATTGACGAAGTTAGCACCAAATTATCAAGCTAAAACTGTTTTATTTTTGACGGTTCCTGATGCGGAAGCTCAGGGGAAATGGGCGGCTAAATCTTTGCCTCTGGGTTATATGGCTCCGGATCTTGCTGATGATTATATCGCTGGGAGCAAGGAGGTAAATTCTAAGTTTTTGCGTTTGGTCGATCGCACTGCTGTCGATCTAACCAACTTTGTCACTGGTTCTAACGAGTCAGGATACCACGTTGTGGGAGCTAATTGGAATAAAGAATTTCCGCTACCTGCAACGGTTGTGGGTGTCAGAACGGCCAAAAAGGGCGATCGGGCGGTGCACAATCCGGAACAAACCTTGCAAAGCGCCAGAGGTATCGAAGTCGGCCACATCTTCCAATTAGGAACCAAATACTCGCAAGCAATGGGCGCCACCTACACCAGCGAACAAGGGGAAGAAATGCCTTTAATAATGGGCTGCTACGGTGTCGGCGTGTCGCGGCTGGCTCAATCTGCCGTAGAACAATCCTACGACAAAGACGGGATCATCTGGCCAGTGGCGATCGCGCCGTATCACGCCATCATTAGCATCCCCAACATTTCCGACGCCCAACAAGTAGAAGTCGCCGAAAAACTCTACGCAGAACTCAATCAATCTGGCATTGAAACCCTACTAGATGACCGAGACGAACGAGCCGGAGTTAAATTTAAAGATGCTGATTTAATCGGCATTCCCTATCGCATTGTTCCCGGTCGTTCCCTGAAATCGGGTAAAGTTGAAATTGTGGAAAGAGCAACTCACAAATCCCATGAAATTCTCATTGAGGAAGTTAATGCTACTTTGAAAGAGTGGATTGATGCCGCCATCAAATAAGTTTTTATAACGGTAAGGTGCGCGGCGCGCACCTTGCATTATCCCAAAATATCAGTTGTTATGCGTTTAAATTTTATGTCAAAAAACAATCAAACCATAAGTGTATGGGTTTGATCTGCATCCTGAATGTGCAGCTAGCAAGGTGCACAGCCTGCACCATAAATTAACGAGTAATAAGGTGCGATATGAATCTGAATATAAGTCAGTTTCTTCGATTCCCTCAATCCCGAATTTGGCGCTACTTAGCCCAAGTAACTGTCCTTGCGATCGCTTACGCCGTGGGGGCGAGACTAGCATTTGCAATTCAAGGTGTCAATCCCTTTGCTTCCTCGGTGTGGCCCCCCGCAGGAATTGCCCAAGCTGGACTTTTATTGTTTGGCATAAAAGTCTGGCCTGCGATTGTTTTGGGTATATTTATACTCAATTTTGTTAACCCAACTGAACAGATATTAGCGGTTTGGCTGGGAGGAAATATTGGTGCTATTCTGCAAGCTGTTTTTGCAGCAACTGTGCTGCGGCGGCTGGGGTTTCGTCCCTCTCTAGAACGTTTGAAAGATGTAGTTAATTTAATCTTGTTTGGCGGTCTAATTTCTACTCAAATCAGTTGTACTATCGGCGCGCTTTCCATATATTTGGCTGGGAAAGTAGATTTGTCAGAATATTGGTCGCTTCGGTGGAATTGGTGGTTGGGTGACGCAATGGGAGTTTTGATTTTGACTCCCTTAATCCTGATATTTTTTCGTCCTCAAGTAACCGCCTATCGTTTAAAAATACAAACACATCTTCCGAAAAATTATTTAATTTGGCGGGGAGTATGGTTGGTGTTATTAATTGGGGTAAGCTGGCTGGTCTTTGTATCGAAAAATGACACTTCTATTTCTCGCTATCCCCTTGAATATTTGCCGTTTCCTTTGATAATTTGGGCGGCGCTCCAATTCGGTCAGCGGGCCGCTGTTCTGGCATCGTTAGTTGTCTCAAGTATCGCAATTTTAGGCAGTTCTAATGGAGGTGGCCCGTTTATAGCCAAAGCAGAAAATATTAATCAGGCTATTTTATTTTTACAAGCTTTTATGGCTGTAGTTACGATTACTTCGCTGTTATTGGCAGCGACGGTAGCCGAACGCGCAGCCGCCGAAAATTCTCTGCGTGAAAGTGAAATTAAATATCGAGAGTTAGTTGAGAATGCTAATAGTATTATTGTCAAATTAGAGCCCAACGGTAAAATTATTTTTTTTAATGAGTTTGCCGAAATATTGTTTGGCTACAATCAGGAAGAAATCCTGGGGAAAAATGCAGTGGGAACAATTCTTCCCCAAACCGACGACGAAGGGAATAACTTAGAGTTGGTTTATAATGAAATTTTACAAAATCCCGATCGCTTTACTAACTATGAAAATGAGAATATCCGGCGTGACGGATCTCGCATTTGGGTATCTTGGGCAAATAAACCGCTGTTTGATGCAGCGGGAGAACTCCAGGGTATCCTCTGCATCGGCACAGATATCACCGATCGCCGCAACGCCGAAATAGCCTTACAAAAGTTGAATGAAAAGCTGGAAATACGAGTAGAAGAGCGGACAAATGCCCTGAAACAAAGCGAACTTCAGCTACAGAAACAGAAATCGGCATTAATTGATTTAGCCAAAAATAAAGCGCTGAATCAAGGGGACTTAACCAAAGCACTTGAAGAAATTACTGAGACTGCTAGCCGTACTCTGGAAGTTGCGCGATCGAGTGTCTGGTTGTACGATCGCCCTAAATCTAAGATGGAGTGCTTAGATTTGTTCGATCGCACCGCCAACCAGCACTCAAAGGGTATGGAATTAGCAGAAGCAGACTATCCTGTCTATTTTCACACACTTCAAGAAGAACGAGCAATTGCTGCTTTTGACGCGCAAAAAGATTTCAGAACTAGAGAATTTGTGCAAGATTACCTAATTCCGTTGGGCATCACTTCCATGCTAGACACGCCGATTCAAATAGGCGGAGAAACAGCAGGAGTTCTCTGTTTGGAACACGTAGGAATGCCGCGCTATTGGACTATTGAAGAACAAAGTTTCGCTGTTTCTCTAACAGACTCTGTAACTTTTGCAGTAGAAGCGCGGGAACGCCAGCGCGCTGAAGCAGCGCTGCGGCAAGCTGAGGCCAAATACCGCAGCATTTTTGAAAATGCGATCGTCGGCATCTTTCAAACTACTCCCGATGGGGAATATCTCAGCGTCAATCCTGCTTTGATTCGCATTTATGGTTACAGTTCCTGCGAGGAGTTGATGGCAAATTTAACTGATATTAATCGCCAGCTATATGTCGATCAAGAACAGCGCGCTGAAGTCATAGATTTAATGCGAATCAACGGCAAAGTATCGGATTTAGAATCTCAAGTTTACCGTCAAGATGGCAGTATAATTTGGACTGCCGAAAATGCTTATACTGTCTGCGACATACATGGAAATTTGCTTTATTACGAAGGTACTGTTGAAGATATCACAACTCGCAAAGAAGCTGAGGCAGCTTTGCGCTTAGAACAAGAAAAATCCGATCGCCTCCTGCTCAACGTGTTACCACAAGCGATCGCCGAAAGACTCAAACAAGACCAAAGCATCATCGCCGATACTTTTGCCGAAGTAACAGTATTGTTTGCCGATATAGTCGGTTTTACCCAAATTAGTTCCCAAATTTCTCCACCGGAATTAGTTTCCTTGCTTAACGACATTTTTTCTACCTTCGATCGCCTAGCCCAAAAGCACGGATTGGAAAAAATTAAGACCATTGGTGACGCTTATATGGTAGTTGGAGGGCTGCCCCTGCCCCGCAGCGATCATGCAGAGGCGATCGCCCAAATGGCCCTGGATATGCAGCAGGCAATTATTGATTTCAGCCACACCCAAAATCAAGATGTCAGCATCAGAATCGGCATCAACAGCGGCCCAGTTGTCGCGGGAGTCATCGGGATTAAAAAATTCATCTACGATTTGTGGGGAGACACCGTTAACACCGCTTCTCGCATGGAATCCCACGGCTTACCTGGGTGCATTCAAGTCACTTCTGCAACTTATGATATATTGCAGTACAAGTATGTATTTGAAAGTCGCGGCGCGATCGAAGTTAAAGGCAAAGGTGAAATGAACACTTATTTTCTCACAGGCATTAAGTTGTAAAATAAGGAAGAAGGAAGAAGGAAGAGGAAATAAGGAAGAGCAAAAAAAAATGGGGAAAAGGAATAAATAATGTTTAGCTCATATTTATGCAATTAATTAGATCCTAATCGTCTTGGCTGTGGGCATAGCCAGTTAAAAATATAAAGCTCAGTATGAACCAAAACAAAAATCTGTTGCTGCGATTTGCTCAATCTATAAATTGGCAATACTTAGCAAAAATAGCTGCCATTGCCTTTGCTTACGCTTTAGGAGCAAAAATAGCAGTTTCAATCCCCGGCGTAAATAAATTAGCTACCTGCGTCTGGCCGCCCGCAGGAATTGCACAAGCTGCACTTTTATTATTTGGTCGGCGAGTTTGGCCGGGAATAGCTTTAGGCGTATTTTTTTACGAAACTATTAACCTTAATGTGTCTTTAACACTTGCAACAATTAGTGCTTTTTGTGCTTGTTTGCAAGCTTTATGCGCCTTTATTTTGCTGCAAAAGCTCAACTTTCGCCCCTCACTTGAGCGGCTAATCGATGTAGTCAATTTAGTCTTTTGCGGTGCTGTAGTTGCCACTCAAATTAACTCCACTCTCGGCACGCTGCGCCTCGGTGTAACTGGTTTAATTGAGTGGAGCGAATATTGGCAAGTTCGCTGGAATTGGTATCTTGGAGATACATTGGGAATTGTAATTTTTACTCCCCTGCTGCTGATTATATACCAAAAACAAGCCACACGCCATCCACAAAATACAGGCAGTCAAACAATTGTAAATCGAATCAGTGCCGGAATATGCCTGCTGTTATTAGTAACAGTCAGTTGGCTCGTCTACAACTCAAAAAGTGAAAGTAATCTCTCCGGGTATCCCCTCGAATACTTGCCATTTCCCTTGGTAATTTGGGCAACCATTCAATTCGGTCAGATCGGGGCTGTTTTAGCATCTTTCATTGTATCCTGTATCGCCATTTGGGGCGGTTCTCAGGGAGGTGGCCCTTTTATTGCCAAAGCGGACAATATTAATCAGGCTATCTTGTTTTTGCAGGCTTTTATGAGCGTAATTGTAGTTACATCACTGCTGTTGGCTGCCACTGTAGCCGAACGCGCATCAGCAGAGGATTCGCTGCGGCAAAGTGAAATTAAGTATCGGGAATTAGTCGAAAATGCTAACAGCATTATTTTAAAAATAGATACGGAAGGAAATATTACTTTTTTTAACGAGTTTGCACAGAAGTTTTTCGGTTACGACGAAAAAGAGATAATTGGCAAACACGCAGTGGGAACAATTATTCCCGAGATAGATACAAAAGGAAATGACTTGGGAGCAAAGTTGAGAGATATTTTGCAAAACCCAGAACAATACACGCGAAATGAAAATGAAAGTATGCGGCGCAGCGGCGAGCTGGTTTGGGTATCGTGGGCAAATAAACCGCTGTTTGACGCGGCAGGAAAGTTCGCGGGAATGCTGGGAATCGGTACGGATATCACAGAGCGCAGGCGAGCTGAAATGGCGCTTTACAAACTCAATGAAGAGTTAGAATTTAGAGTTGAAGAACGAACTAATGCTCTCAATGATACTTTAAGTGCACTGCGGGTTCAACAGGAACAATCAGAACGGTTGCTGTTAAATATTTTGCCGGAAGAAATAGCCAATCGGTTGAAGCGGGGAGATAGTACGATCGCAGATACTTTTGCTGATGTTACGGTCTTATTTGCGGACATAGTAGGTTTTACTCAATTGAGTTCGCGAGTTTCTCCTACAGAATTAGTTGCTTTGCTCAATGACATTTTTTCGACTTTTGATAACCTAGCAGAAAGGCACGGTTTGGAAAAAATTAAGACGATTGGTGACGCTTATATGGTAGTAGGAGGGCTGCCAATTCCTCGCCCGGATTGCACAGAGGCGATCGCAGAAATGGCTTTGGATATGCAGCAGGCAATTATTGACTTCAGCGATACCCAAAATCAAGATGTTAGCATCAGAATCGGCATCAACACTGGCCCGGTTGTCGCCGGAGTCATCGGGATTAAAAAATTTATCTACGATTTGTGGGGAGATACCGTTAACACTGCTTCCCGCATGGAATCTCACGGTGTGCCGGGAAGCATTCACGTCACCTCTGCAACTTATGAGCGATTGCGAGGAAAGTATGTATTTGAAAGTCGCGGCGCGATCGAAGTTAAAGGCAAAGGTGAAATGACTACTTATTTACTGAAATGCCGAAAATAGGTTTAATCAAGGTTTGTAATCGGGACTTTAGTTTTTTCTTTTCTGATTCGTGGAGAAAAAGTGAAGTTCTTACTAGGAAGGCTTTTTTTGTAAAAGTAAGGGCGATCGCACTTTTAATTTTATACGATCGCCCTTTGTGCTCAATTAGCAAGGTTATTTAAAGCTTGTAAAGGTTAATTCCAGCTTTCTTAGCCATAATTTCCAAACCCTTGTGTTCCAAGGTTTTAATTGCCTTCGTAGAAAGGTGCAATCTTACCCAGCGCTTTTCCTGCGGCCACCAAATCCGCTTCCACTGTAAATTTGCGTCTTGCAACTTGTGAGTGCGGTGGTGCGAGTGAGAAACCGCAAAACCGTTATTCGCCTTCTTCCCCGTTAACTGACATTTCCGTGACATATTGCCCTCCAGACTACTTGTTTGTGATGCAGCCTTTTATTATAGAGCAAGGACTAGGCGCGCAATGCGCGCCACACTTGCAAGATTACATTGCACGTTCAGTTAATTTTGTCAAGACATTGTTCGATCGCTCGACAAACTCTTTCATCCCCTCAGCATCGAAACCCTTCTGGGCCATCAGAGCCAAGTCATAAACGTGGTGACAAATCATACTCGCCAACTGCGCCGACGGAGACTCGCCACCGTCTTGAATAATCGCACCCTGACTCAAATTC
The DNA here is from genome assembly GCF_036705055.1 of Microcoleus sp. CZ3-B2. Lineage (NCBI taxonomy): Bacteria > Bacillati > Cyanobacteriota > Cyanophyceae > Oscillatoriales > Microcoleaceae > Microcoleus > Microcoleus sp. CZ3-B2. The sequence continues at coordinate 43,829 of NZ_JAUBTN010000004.1, forward strand.
GCCAGATTTTGAATCAGCGGGTGAGACGTATTCACCAGCAAAACGTGTTCTTCGGGGAATTCCGCTGCTTGCTGCTGTAACAGCGCCGTCATATCCCGCATCCGGCGCAAAGCTTCCGGTAAAAGGACGATCGCAGGTGGCGCACCCTCCGTAGAGTCAGACTTCAAAGCTTCGGTGCGGATGTTCACTTTCGGCTTGTTGAGAGCATTTTGGAACATTTCTTTAACTTGTTCGCTGCGAGTTTTATTGGTCGCCGGATCGACAATTTCCGCTTCTTTTTCTTTATCAATTAGCGTTTCGTCAATGTCCGAATCAACCCGCAAGAATTTAACATCAGAATATTCTCGTTCCAAGAAACTGATAAAGTGCGTGTCGATGAAAGAATCCATAAACAGCACTTCTAAACCTTGGCTTTTGTGCAGGGCGACGTAAGTTGCTTGAGACGCAGGTTCCGTACAGTAAAACACGCGATTTTCGTGACGTGTTTGATTGCGTTCCAAATACTCTTTCAGTGTCGTGTAAGGCAGTGTCGAAGCGGAACTATCCGATTTCGGAGTCACATCTTGCCACAAATCTCCGTCCTCTGTTTGCACCTGCACTTCTGGGGTTGTAGTTTCTGGCTTGTCCGCTATTGGCTCGTAGGTGCTGCGGTAGATTAAGATATCTTCGACTTGCTTTTTGAACTTGTCATCGTTAAGAGCTCCAAACTTGACAAAAGTTCCGATATCTTGCCAGCAGCGGATGTATTCCGATCGGTCGTCGCGGTAAAGTTCCTTCAGGCGATCGCCTACTTTTTTCGCAATATAGTCAGCGATTCTCCGCACGGTGCGATTGCTTTGCAAAGAACTGCGAGAAACGTTCAGCGGAATGTCGGTACTGTCAATGACTCCCCGCAGCGGCATCAAAAATTTCGGGATAATTTCTTCGCAGTGGTCGCTGACAAAAACCTGATTGCAGAATAGCTTAATATTGCCTTGGGTAACATCAACATCCGGCCGCAATTTGGGGAAGAAAAGAATGCCGTTGACAATAAAAGGATAGTCTGTATTTAGGTGTACCCAAAGCAGCGGCTCGTCTTGGAACGGGTAAAGGTAGCGGTACAGTTCCAAGTAATCTTCTTTTTGCAAATTGCTGGCTGATTCCCGCCAGATTGCTTTGTGTTTGTTGAGTTCTTCTCCCTCAAATTTGATGGGAACCGGCATGAAATCGCAGTAGGTTTTGATTAACTGCTTAATGCGGCTGGCTTCTACATATTCCTGTTCTTCATCTTGGAGAGTGAGAGTAATTGTAGTACCGCGTTCGGTGCGGCTAGATTCTGATAGTTCAAAAGCGGGGGAACCGTCGCAAGACCAATGTACTGCTTGGGAACCTTCTTTGTAGGAAAGAGTGTCAATGTCTACTTTCTTGGCGACCATGAAAGAAGAGTAGAAACCGAGTCCAAAGTGACCGATAATTGCGTCGTCGCCGCTGCCTTGGTATTTTTGAATAAATTCTTCGGCGCTGGAAAAAGCGACTTGGTTGATGTATTTTTTAACTTCGTCGGCGGTCATGCCGATGCCGTTATCGGAAATTGAGAGAGTTTTGTTTTCTGTGTCAATGGCAATGTTGATTTGCGGTTCGCCAATATCGCCGCTATATTCGCCGGAACGGGAAACCATTTTGAGTTTGGCAATGGCATCGACGGCGTTAGAAATTAGTTCCCGCAAGAAGACTTCGTGGTCGGTGTATAGCGACTTCTTGATAATCGGGAAAATATTCTCGGTATGGATAGAGATTGTTCCCTGTTCTAAAACTGTCATAGTTCTTCGCTAGGTATTTTTTAAGAGTCATTCGTCATTCGTCATTAGTCAGTAGTTATCGGTTATTAGTTATTTGTTATTAGTTATGAGTTATTAGTTAACTATCAACTATCAACGTATAGGGCCCGCACGGGGCACTGCCCCTACCAACTGACAACAGCCAACTGACAACAGCCAACTGACAACAGCCAACTGACTAATGACTATTTATTGATTTTGGGCGATCGCGCTATCTTTTGCAAAAGGGATTACCCTAAAAAGATGATTCGGTTTCCCTCACATAGTAGCTTAGAAAGGCAACCGCAGGACAAAGGTGCTGCCAAAACCCACTTCGCTGCGGGCGCTGAGGCTGCCGCGGTGGGCCGTAACGATCGCCTGCGCGATCGCCAATCCGAGTCCCGATCCGCCGGTATGGCGCGATCGAGATCTGTTGACTCGGTAAAATCGATCGAATATGCGCGGTAAATCTGCCGCCGGTATCCCAATACCGGTATCTTGCACCTGAATTATCGCCTCCTGGTGAGTGCAATCTAAAACCGCTGTGACTTTTCCCCCAGGCGGAGTGTATTGAATGGCATTGACAATTAAATTCGTAACTAAACGGTAAAGTCGATCGGCATCTCCGACGACATTCAACGGCTGCTGTACGCGGATTTCGGAGGTTAGCGCTACCTCGGAGGATTTCGCCAAAGCCGCCAATTCCTCGACTAAATCATTCACCAAGTCATTCAAACAACAAAGCTGAGGGCGATCGGATCTCACCTGAGAGTCCATCCGCGCCAACAGCAACAAATCAGCCACTAACTGAGTCAATCGTCGGTTTTGGCGATCGATTGTTCGCAAAATTTCCCGCACTTCTTTTTCATCCAATTCTGGCATCAACAGCGCCGATTCTACAGTTGCTTGAGATGCCGCTAGAGGAGTTCGCAATTCGTGGGCAGCATCCGCCGTAAACTGTTCGATTTGTCGGTAAGAATGATAAATCGGTTTCATCGCTAATCCGGCGAGCCACCAACTCGAAAAACCGACTAAAATCAGCGCTGTCGGCAATCCCAACTTCAAAATTAATTTGACTGCCATGAGATAATCCTTGAAGTCTTGCAAGCTGCGTCCAACTTGAAAATATCCCCAATCTTGCTGTGTTCTTGTGTGCAGCGATACAGATATTTGGTGATAAATATTGCCTTGGATATCAGCGATTTGTTGCCAGTGTTGCGAGTTAAATGTCGGCGGCAATGCTTCGGGATAGGCGCCTGCTGTAGCAATCAAATTCCCTGCATTGTCAAATAAACGAATATAATAATAACTTTGATTCAGCGCGCTTAAAATATGGCGGTTGGGCAACTGTTCTTTCCTGCCGTTAACTCCAATTACGCGGAGGTTTGGCAAAAGTTCATTGACGGTTGGTTCTAGTCGTCCGGGCTGCTGCAGCTTGATTTCTAGGCTGTCGTGCAGCGTCCCCGCTACCGATTCTAATTCGCGGTCAATGGCGATCCAGTGCGCGTGGGCGATCGCCTTATATACGCAAAATCCCAACAAGCTTAAAATCAAACCCATTACTGCGGCATAGGAAATGGCTAATTGCGATCGAGTTCGATTAAATAGTTTGTTTTGATTCACATTAAGTTCAATTAATTTTAATATTTAACAAGGTATCTTGTCGGGGCAGGTTTACTCCAAATTTTAGCAAAAAACAAACAAGCTCAAAAACCTGCCCCCACCAAACAATCAATTTATATCTCTCCCCTTTTCATCCGATATCCAACACCGTAGACAGTTTCAATTAAATTCGCGCAACCAACTGATTCGAGTTTGCGCCGCAGCAAGCGCACTTGAGCGGCTACTACATTGCTAAAAGAATCTGCGCTTGCTTCCCATATCTGATTCCTAATTTGGTCGGTAGTGACAATTTGGTTCGGATGTTTCATCAAATATTCTAGCAGTTGAAATTCTTTGTTAGTCAGCGAAATATTCTGATGTTTCCCGTGGGAATCGAGATAAAAAACAGTGCGACTTCCGCAATCTAAGGCTAGATTGCCGATTTGTAGCTGTTGGGGCTGAATTTGGGGCGATCGCCTTTGCAGGGCCCGCAACCTTGCTAACATTTCCGCCATCCCGAAGGGCTTGACTAAATAATCGTCAGCCCCGGCATCCAATCCCGCGACTTTATCTTCCATCCTGTCTTTTGCTGTCAGCATCAAAACTGGCAAAAAACAATTTCTTTCGCGCAATTTTTGCAGCAGTTCTATTCCCGATAATCCCGGAAGCAACCAGTCAAAAATAGCTAAGGTGTATTGCATCCAATGACTCTCTAAATATTCCCAAGCTTCCTTGCCGTCTTGCGCCCAATCAACTATATATTTTTCCTGCTTTAAGGTGCGTTCGATCGCTTTTCCTAAATCTGGCTCGTCTTCAACTAGCAAAACTCTCATAATATTAATTTACAGCAGTAAATTTGTATACATTGTTAGATCAAATCCTCTATTCATCGGCATAGTAAATTCACTGTTAACATTATGTATGAGTGCAACCGGAATTGATAAGCTGTTGCTCATATAGATTGTGTATGGCGATTGAGGGTCCGATGGGGATCAGGGGAGAGGGGGAGAGAATTTGACGATTTTTGATTGTCATCAAAATATACAATGTTTATTTGCACAACAGCTTATTAGCTGCCGCCAGCGCTAACCCCCAACATATAAGTTGACACACTTAAATGAAATCGTTATGAAATTTCTTGAGTTCGCATAAAAAAATAACAGTTGACATAAATTGACAATAAGCTAAAAATGTCTTATACTCGGATGCAGCCCAAGTTTTGAGAATAATTATCAAGAAGTATGGCAGACTTATCCGATCGCTCCGCGAGCAAAAAGCCGGGGTACTGGACTCGCCGCCAACTCCTACAGCTAGGAATAGCTGGTGCTGGGGTAGCGTCCGGCGCGATCGCACTGCAAAATTTCACCCAAAAGCGATCGGCTGCACCGAGAATACCGCCAATGGCTGCCGATCCAGTCGCAGCTAGCACGATCAATCCGATGCAAATTGCGCGGGATTTTGATTACGGCACGGTGACGCGGGAAAACGGGCGCACGGTGCGGGAATTTCGCATGGAAGCGAACACATCGATCGTCCAACTTAACAGCGCCGTTAGTTTCAACACTTGGAATGTGAACAATCGCGTGCCCGGGCCGACATTGAGAGCAACTGAGGGCGATCGCATCCGGGTCATTTTTTCTAACAAAGCCGGACATTCTCATTCGCTGCACTTCCACGGCGTTCATCCCGTAGAAATGGACGGCGTTAAACCGATCCGAAACGGCTCTGCGTTTATCTATGAGTTCGACGCACTTCCCTATGGCGTGCATCTATATCACTGTCACATTGCCCCAGTGACCCGCCACATCGGTAAAGGACTTTATGGAATGTTCATTGTCGATCCGCCAAAACCTCGCCCACCAGCAGACGAAATTCTGTTAATCATGGGAGGTTACGACGTAAACGACAAACAAAAAAATGAGCTTTACGCTTTTAACGGAATACCCAATTATTATATGAAAAACCCGATCCAGATTTACAAAAATCAGCTTATCCGGCTGTATGTAATGAACATGATTGAGTATGAATCAGCCGTGACTTTTCACCTGCACGCCAATTTTTTTGACCTATATCGCACGGGAATGACTTTAACACCCAGCGAGAAAACAGATGTCATTACAATGGGAGTAGCTGAACGACATATTTTAGAATTTAGCTACAGCTACGGCGGAAAATATATGTTTCATCCCCATCAAGATGCGATCGCCGAAGCAGGCTGCATGGGTTTATTTGAAGTCATCGCTTAACCCAAATCGCGATCGATCTGCGCCGATTTTAGTTAAGAAAGTCTTAAATTATCTACCAAAATTTATCCTAAATAGGTAGAATCATTAACTCGCAAATAATTAAGAAACTTTCTTGATAACAGGCGAGTCAAACTGCACCCAACCCAAAAATCATCAACTGCCATGTTACCATCCTTTCGTCAATTACCGACAGCCGCTGCTACAGCCATCCTCGTTGCTTTGACTGGTTGCGTTTCCACCCCCACCAACACCAGCAGCACCGCCTCACCCACCCCCACTGCTACTACCGCAGCAACAAGCGGCCACAGCATGAATCACGGCGGCAAACCCGGTATTAACATTAATACCGCCATTCTTTCGGAGTTAGATAAACTCGAAGCCAAGTTAGGAATTCCGGCACTTTCTAACAAAATTCAAGCCAGCCGGCCCTACGGAAAAACCGAAGAATTGGTATCTAAAAATGTCATTAATCAAGCCCAATTTGACCAAATTAAAGACATGGTAACTATTGAAGATGTTGTCCTCACAGGGGAAGCTAAAGATGTAGACTACATGACTAAACTTGGCTTGATGAAAGGGCATCTTTTGGTAGCAAAAGAACTCTTGGATGCAGGCAAACCAGACCAAGCCGAACCGCACATCGGTCACCCGGTAGAAGAAATTTATGCCGATGTGGAAGACCAGCTAAACGAGCGAAAAGTTCCCGAATTCAAGACAACTTTAATTAAATTGCAGGATTTAATTAAAGCGGGTGCAAAAGATCCGGCTGAAGTAAATGCAGAATTTAACACATCAATGCAAGCTGTAGATGGAGCAATTGCCGCCCTTCCCGAAGCGCAGCGCCAAGATCCGAAATTCGTGCTGCAAGTGATTAACGGCTTGCTAGATACAGCTAATTCCGAATACGGAGCGGCAGTTGCTAACGGCAAAATTTCCGCAGTTATTGAATACCAAGATTCGCGGGGTTTCGTCATGTACGCGGAAACCCTGTACCAAAATATTGCCGCTCAAGTGGCTAAAACTAACCCGGATATCGACAAAGCAATTGTTGCTAACATGACTGAACTTAAGGCAAATTGGCCAACTGCGATCGCGCCGCCAGCCCCGGTAAAAACCACCGAACAAGTGGCCGTGCTCATTAAGGCGATCGAAAACGACAGCCAAAAAGTGCTCAAACCCGCCTCTTAAAAACGGTTTGTAGTGCGGACTGGAGTCCGCACTACAAACCTTTCAAATATTATCGAAATTAAGTAAGTCTTTTTCCTTCTTCCTTAAGTCGCCGGATAACTAAAGCCTTCTTCCCTCTTCCCTCTTCCCTCTTCCCTCTTCCCTCTTCCCTCTTCCTTCTTCCGACGGACTTACATCCGTTACATCCGTTACATCCGTTACATCCGTTACATCCCGTACATTGCTCGTTGCCGAACTTCCTTCTTCCTTATTCCTTCTAATTAAAAAAATGAATTTCAGCGAAGCATTACCCACATTTGTAATTACCCTCCGCGAAGGAGTAGAAGCCGCCTTAGTTGTTGGAATCGTTCTAGCTTGCCTCAAAAAATCGGGACAAAGTTATTTAAGTCCTTGGGTTTATGGCGGTGTCGCCGTCGGACTTATTGCCAGCGCTTTGATAGGTGTACTGTTTGGCTGGACAATTCAAATTTTGTCCGCATCCAATCAACCCTTTGCACCAATTATGGAATCTCTGCTAGAGGCAAGTTTTGGAGTTTTAGCAATAGCAATGCTGAGCTGGATGCTGCTCTGGATGACCAAGCAAGCGCGATTTATGAAAGCCGAAGTCGAAGGCGCAGTAAGTGCTGCCTTAACGGACAAATCTCATGCAGGCTGGGGCGTATTTAGTTTAATTTTGATTGCCGTTTTGCGCGAAGGATTTGAAACCGTTTTGTTTGTCGTCGCTAAGTTTCAACAAGGCCTTCTTCCAGCCATCGGCGCTTTGGGAGGAATACTTTCAGCCGCCGGAATTGGCGTGCTGCTGTTTAAATGGGGAGTAAAAATTAATATCCGCCTATTTTTTAAGTATATGGGCATTTTATTGCTCTTTATTGTAGCGGGTTTAGTGGTATCTACTTTGGGATTATTTGACAGCGCTGTGAATATTTTATCGCAAGCCAATCGCGAGTCAGCAGGGATGTGTTTCTATTACGAAAGATTTGCCAAAGAGCACTCTTGCATTCTCGGGCCGATGGTGTGGAATACCTCGAAAGTGCTTCCCCAAGAAAAGTTTCCCGGCTTGTTGCTGAGCGCGATGTTTGGGTACACGGACAAGCTTTATGTGGTGCAGGCGATGGCTTATTTCGTCTTTTTATTTACCGTTGGCGGGATTTATCTCCAAAGTTTGAGCGGTAGAGTGTTTTTTCCAATCAAATCAAAAAACAGCACTAACGAAATAGGAAATTAAGTCTAAACAACAGGCTGCATCTATCTAGAAACTTAAAATTAGTGAGATTTAAACCCAATTCAAATTAACTAAGGATTGTTTATGATTGACTTAGCAATTGCTACGGTGTCAGCAAACTCTGGATTTTTTAATTCGGAATGGCTGCAAGTTATCATCGTAATTTCCTATTATGCAATTCCCACAATGCTGGTTTACTCGCTTTACAAAGGGCGAGATATCCCGTTTCAGTGGATGTTTCTGGTATTCGGAGCATTCTTCGTCGCCTGCGGTACAATTCACGTAATTCAAACATGGTATCTGTGGTTTCCTGAATCTTTAGTCTCACAATTCATGAAAGCAATTACGGCTTTTGTCGCTGGGAGTTCAGTTTTGTTGCTGTTAACATTGATGCCTTTTGCACTGGCACTTCCCAGCCCAGCAAGGCTAGAAGCCGCAAATTTAGCATTAGAAAATGAAATTGCAGAACGCCGGAAAGCTGAGACAGCACTGGCTGAACTAGCCGAATTATTGGAACAGCGAGTGCAAGCAAGAACTGGCAAACTTTCCCGAGCAAATAATTATTTAATTAAAGAAGTTCAAGAGCGAAAAAAAGCTAAAAAAGCTCTGCAACAATCTGAAGCAGAATTGAGAATAAAAGCCCGAGAATTAGAGCGAGCTTTGCAAAAACTTCAGGAAAGTCAAGCTCAATTAGTACATACCGAAAAATTATCAGCTTTGGGTGAATTGACAGCAGGAATTGCCCACGAAATTAACAACCCCATCAACTTTATTGATGCGAACATCGCCTACGCCCGCAATTATGTTGAAGATTTGTTGCGTTTGGTCAACCTCTACGGCCAACATTATCCGAATCCGGTAGAAGAAATTCAGGAGGAAATTCAGACAGTAGAATTAAATTTTCTCAGCGAAGATTTGCCCAAACTAATTACTTCAATGAAGGTAGGAACTGACAGAATTTGCGCGATTGTTTCGTCGATGCGTAATTTTTCGCGTTTGGATAAAGATGGCATGAGTGTGGCTTCGATTCACGAAGGAATCGACAGCACTCTGTTAATTCTCCAGCACCGACTGAAAGCGAACGGCAAACTTCCGGGTATCGAATTGATTAAAGATTACGGAAATTTGCCGCTGGTAGAATGTTATGCAGGGCAATTAAATCAGGTGTTTATGAATATTATCAGCAATGCCATTGATGTTTTGCGAGATAGTTCTAATGCGGGTGTTTTGAATTGTCACAGAGGCTGTCCTACAATTGAGATTAGCACGGAAGTCGCGGAGGGCGATCGGGTAATCATCCGCATTTCGGACAACGGCGCTGGAATGACTGAAGAAGTCAAGTCTAAAATATTTAACCACTTTTTCACCACGAAACCCGCCGGTAAAGGAACGGGTTTAGGGTTATCAATTAGCTGCGAGATTGTTCGAGAAAAGCACTGTGGCAGCTTGGAGTGCCTTTCGAGAGTTGGAGAAGGTACTGAGTTTGTAATTTCGCTACCAATCAGGCAGCAGAAGTCTGAAACTAGCAGGTTATTGGCAATGCAGGAAGCAGTTTGAATTTGATCTTTTTAACGGCAGGTAGCCCAACCGGCGGCACTGTTGGTATTAGCAAACAGGTAAAATTCGCTATGAAACAAGGGTTTGAACCCCTGTATAATAGCAAAAGTCCTTGGCGGTCTTTCTGGCTTAAGTTGACACTAGCTGGGCGGGAGGTTCGTGCTACAATAAACGGGAATTTTGACTTTTGTAAAATGAGAGTAAAGCACAAAATCTTTGAATAAGGTGAGGAATATTAGCATTTTGCATGGCTCCTCCTATAATAGTAGTGGGGGCATTAGATGCAAGGATGACGGTAAATGCGGTATAGTCTTTCAAGCTCTCATATGAGGTACTATGCGGCATAGGTCATAGGCCTCCGTGGGCATACCTCACCACGCTTGATAACCGCTATAGCATGAATTAACTTTTTCATCCCAGTCTCCCCTGAAAACTTAACTAATTGTTGTTCTTATTTATTAGCTTGGGTCTCAGAAATGAAATTAAGATGAAAATTTAGCTACTTAAAATTGAATAATTCAATTATAACTTAGCAGGATTTACGCATTTATACCAAAGAAACCGGGTTTTTTCACGAAAATCCTTCGTTGCACCCCAAAAATTAGGCAAAAAACCCGGTTTCTGGTCACCCGTGCCTCCAGGACTGTCAAACTACTGAGTGAATGTAAAACGACCGTCTACTTTTTCTCCGTTAATATCCGCATTCACCTTCACAGGATATTGACCCGGTTCTTTGCCGGGAAACACAACAGCGTAATGTTTGCCCTCTGGATCGTATTTGAGAGCTAGGGTTTGCTGCTTTCCATTCGGCAACTGCACTTGAGCCGTCACTTTTGCGTCAGGAACTGGTTCCTTTTTATCGCCTTTTTGCAGATACAAATCTAAGTGAGTTCCCGTAGCTTCTTTTTCAGGTACAAACTCTAAATGGTAAGCACCAGAATTGACAACTTGACCCCCGTTAGCTCCTTTCGTAGCAGAAGTCGTGGCGGGAGCGGAAGACGCAGGTTGAGAGGCCGCAGGAGGTGGTGGTGGAGTAGTATTTGTATCGCTTGTTTGGTCGGCTTTACCGCAAGCTCCCAAAAAGAGCAATCCGACACTGCCTAGAATAATTAAACTTGACTTGAGCGTTTTCATGTGATTTACTCTGGGCGGACAATGATTGGTAAATTATGGCACTTTGAGACAGCTAGTTAATAAAAATTATTAAAACTTATTCATAAATTAGCCAACATAACTGTTGAAACAATGCTGGGTGAATATCAGTAATTTAAAAACATATCGCCCTTGGATATGAGCAGAGACGACTATTAATTGAGAGATATTTTCACGGTTGATGGTATTTTGGTCTGTGGCTGCGAAAACTTGCACGCTTGATACTTGCTATCTTAAGTGCGATCGCACTCCTCACCGCGACAGCACCTCATTCATGTTCGATCGCCACTTAACCTAGGTTGACTCCCAAAAATGAAATCAAGATGAAATTTCTTAACTTTTAGACAGATAATCTTGCCAAGTTCTTGACATTTGCCCTGTAGAGTGAAATCGCCAACTCACATTGAAGGGATTTAACGGTGAAAACTTCAACTAAAATCACTCTTGTTGACAACTTAAGCAACGGCGAGATTAATGAAGACTCGTTAGCTGCGGATAATGCCAGCACAGACAAGATGCTGGGCGGGCAGACAAAAGATGTGGTTCCACCATTCATTAATAATTTAGACGGCAGAATGTGGCACGATCCACTCGATCGCGCAATAGGTAACGATTTGCTATCCGGTGAAGAAGAGAACGAGAAATCACTTAAAAAATTGCTAACTAAAATAAATCTTGCTAAGTTTTTGACTTTGGCGATCGACAGTGAAACTACCAACCTAAATTGAAAAAATTTAACACCATAAGACCTTCAACAAAAATCGCTCTAGCAGCACCTTTTGTCGGTAGTTGATAACTCAATCGATTAGTCAGAACTGTGTACAGCCAGCAAAATCTCTGGTTGCCGCCATGCCTCGCAATAGCAGCAATCCCCAAGCAGAAGCCAGTGATGGCGACGGCGAAACTAACGACCATGCCAAAGAAAAGCAAGAATTAAATCGCCTGCAATCTAACGATGAATAAAATTGGTTGGTAGTGAGGACTTTAGTCCTTATATTTTGATAAAAACTTCAGTTTTTACTACAAACACCTGCTGATTGCGAGCAACTAACCAAACATTATATAGCGGTAGCGGTTCTCACAAAAGTGAGGTATACCCTATGCTCTATGCCCTATGCCCTATGCCCTATGCCCTATGCCGGATAGTACCTCATATGAGAGCTTGAAAGGCTATATGATAGGGTAGCTTGATTTTTACCACAATCACAAGCTACCCTTTGGCATTCGCTGGAATTGAGCAAAGCAATACTAGACTTGTCTGGTTTGTAACCTCAGCATTGCGATGCAAAGCGTCAGCCAAAGATAGCCGATTCCGTAGCCACCAATGATATCTGTTGGCCAGTGTACTCCTATATACATCCGACTCAGGCCAATAAGAGCGATCGTCAAAACAGCTAAAGTATATATTAATTTGGAAAACTTCGGAAAGTGAGCGGAAAGCAGGTAAGCTAGAAACCCATACATTACAAAACTTCCTAAAGCATGACCGCTCGGAAAACTAAAGGATGTTTCTGCAATTAAGCTCGGAAAAAGATGTGGACGAGGTTTCGTAAAAAACAACTTCAATCCAGTATTTAGAATCAAGGCTCCCAAACAAGCAAGAGCAAAAAATTTAGCTTCCTCGCGGTGATGCTGCCACCATAGAATTCCTAGCGTGACTGCCACAATCACTATAACTACACGGGCATCAGCAAGCTGAGTAATTGTTAGCATCACAGCATCTAGACTCGGATTTGCATATCCGTGCAGCCAGTACAGCCAAGAAGTATCAAAAGCAAAAGCTTCTCGTTCTAATATTTCTTCAAATAGCCACGCTAAAATAAAACTGATTAGCAGACAACTGGTAAGTCCAACTACACCAATTGTCACAATTAAAGTATTTAAGCGTGGGTTGATATGCTGCAACCAAAATTCATATATTTTTCGTAACACAATCAATCCAACTCAACAAAGTTCAAATCATGTACAATTTATCTCACTATTTTTAAATAGTTTTTAATATTCATAAAACATCAATAAAGCGATGTATTTTAACTTATTTTAAAAAAGTGATCTGGCAATTTTACAGTGAAACAACTGCCAACTCCGAGCTTACTGGTGACGGTAATTGAGCCACCGTGATTTTGGGCAATGGTTTGGGCGATTGCTAATCCCAAACCAGAACCTCCATTCCAATAGGAACGAGATTCATCTGCTCGCCAAAACCGCTCAAAAATCAGCTTAATCTGCTCCGGTGCAATTCCCACACCCGTATCTCGCACGCTGACAATGCAATAGGAAACGAGACGGTTGACTGTAATTTCTACTGTTCCTCCAGATGGCGTGTAGTGAAGTGCATTTTGAATCAAATTGGTAAACAGTCGCGTTAGTTGGTTTGAATCACCTACTAAATTAATGTTTTCTGTTAGTTGAGATTTTAAATTAATTTGTTTGAGTTCGGCCCGAGACTGATAAAGCTGAACCAAATTCTCCAAAACTACAGTTAAATTGACAGAAGCTTTATGGATGCTGGCCACTTTATCGGTTCTTGCTAACAGCAGCAAATCTTCGGTTAGCTGCGTCATTTGATTCGCCGCACTAGCAATAGCCTGAAACTTTTCTGCATCTAACTCTCTCATCCCCTCTGGGTATTTTAGTGCTACGGCTAGATTACTTTTTATAGCCATCAAGGGGCTGCGAAATTCGTGAGAAGCATCGGCGGTAAACTGCTTTAAACTTTTAAAACTATCCTCAATTGGCTGCATCGCTAAACGAGTCAATATCACTCCGCCAACACCGCTAAAAATCAAGGCTATCAGGATTCCACTCCCTAGCCCTAAATTGAATTTATTTAAGGTTTCGTCAATTTCATCGAGGGATTGGCTTACTCTTATATAGCCGATTAGTTTACCATTTCCCCTCTCAATTATTGGTAAGGTAATTCCTTGAATTCGATTTTTTGCTGTTGGTAATTGTACTGTCTCGCTGAATGATAATGGTATGGCAAGCACAAACCTACCTTGTTGAATTATCGTATTTCCTTTAGTGTCAAATAATTCCAAACCTTGATTGTTATCAATTATAGTTTGCGCGCTAAAATCAGTATCAAATCTTATACGTCCGTTTTCCCATTCTGTATTGGCAGAGGCTCCTTCTCCTAAAACTGTCAGTTTGTCTGTTAGCTGGTCGGTGAGACTGCGAGCGAAGATTAGTCTAACGCCAATTGCAAAAATACTTAATATTGATGCCAGTACAAGCAGGTAAGATAATAGCAAACGAGAGCGAATTTTTTCAAACATAATGAGGACAAATTATTAGCTATAAAAATTTCAAATATATTGGGAGATATTCAATATATTTGATCTCGAACAAGATTGCATAAATATTTGATATAGAAACCGCAGATGCAACACAGATACAACGCAGATTTTTTGAAGTAATTGAAAAGAAAAGAGTGCTGTTTTTTTAGGTTGTTAGTGATGGCTGCTGAGTCGATAACCAATGCCGTAAACTGTTTCGATAAAATTTTCTGAACTTCCGGCTGCTTTGAGCTTGCTACGCAAATTTGTGATGTGAGTTTTGACTGTTCCTTCTCCTGAAGCTTTATCAAAATTCCACAATTTATCTAAAATTGCGGAGCGTGTCAAAACTTGAGTGGGATTGTTTAAGAAACATTCTAATATCATATACTCTTTGGGAGTTAAAGATAAAGCGTTTCCTGCATAAGTAACGGTGCAGCTAGTGGGATTGAGTTGCAAATGACCGTGGGTTAGAATCAGGGGTTTGGTTTCTGGAATTCTCCGAGATAAAGCTCTAATTCGGGCGGCTAATTCTTCTAATTCAAAGGGCTTAACTAAGTAATCATCAGCTCCTGCATCGAGTCCAATGACTCTATCTAAGGTGGTATCGCGTGCTGTCAGCATCAAGATGAGAACGTGAGAGCGATCGGCACGCAGACGCTTACACAGTGATATACCATCTAATTTGGGCAGCATTAAATCTAACAAAATTAGGTCGTAATTGACCGATCGCGCATATTCCCAACCCTCTAGCCCGTCAGTCGCTATATCTACGACGTGGTTTTGATGCCTTAAGTCTTCTGCAAGGGGTTTGACAATGCGAAGATCGTCTTCAACTAACAAAATTCTCATTTTTTTATATCGAGATATCTTTCTCAACAGTATGATATCGTGCCTGGTCGATCGATCGCAATAAGATTAGTTCGCAGCATCGGACTTAAGTCCTATGCTGCTGTGGATGCAAGGTTGCACTACTAACTGTTTTTTATGATGGTCTATTTACCGGAGATGAGATTAGTCGTTTTAGGTGCTAAGAAGTTTCTAAATTGAGCGTACAAAGCTGGCAAAACTAACAGAGTTAAGGCAGTAGAAGTAAACAATCCTCCTAAAACTACGATAGACAAAGGTTGTAAAATTTCTTTGCCGGGGCCGCCTTCTAAAACTAAAGGTGCTAAACCCAAGGCTGAAGTTAAAGCAGTCATCAAGATGGCGTTGAGCCGTTCCATCGAGCCTTTAATAATAGCTTCTTTAAAGGGCATTCCTTCAGCAAATTTAGAGTTGTAGTTGTCTACTAACAGCAAGCCGTTACGGGTAGCAACGCCGAATAATGTGACAAAGCCAACCAAGGAAGCTACGGAAATTATACCGCCAGTCACAGCTACAGCAATCACTCCTCCAACTAAGCCGATCGGCAAATTAATCATGATCGTAGCAGTTGAAGCAATTGACTTGACAGACAAGTACATCAATACGGTAATTACCAAAAAGGCGATCGCGCTAAATACGATAATATTTTGGGAAGCCCTTTGTTCCGCTTCAAATTGACCGCCGTACTGGATAAAATAGCTAAACGGTAACTGTACCTCTCGTTTTACTTTAGCTTGAATTTCATTCACAACCGATCGCAAATCCCTACCTTTAGCATTAGCCGCCACCACAATCAACCGAGAAACATTCTCGCGGTTAATCGTATTTGGGCCCGTACCGTATGTAACAGTCGCAACTTGCGCCAGGGGAATTTTATTACCATTCGGAGTATCAACCAACAAATTCTGAATAGTTTCGAGGTTATTTCTGGCTTCGAGGTGCAACCAAACAACTAAGTCAAAAGTTTGCTGCACCTCCAAAACTTGTGATACAACTTTGCCATTTAAAGCTGTTTCAATGATTTCCGAAAGTTCTCCAATTTTCAAACCATATCTACCGGCAGCTTGGCGGTTAAACTTAATTTGAATTTGCTGCACCGGCACTTGCGGTTCTAGTTGCAAATCTACAATTCCCTTAACTGTTTTCATTTGCGCTTCAACTTGAGCGCCGAGGCTGCGAAGTTGATTCAAATCCGGGCCAAAGATTTTGACAGCAATCTGACTCCTGACACCAGACAAAACCTCATCCATCCGGTGAGAAATAAAGCCGCCGATATTTGGTGCAACTCCCGGCAATTTAGCAAATTCTTGCCGCAGCGACTCCAAAGTTTTCGACCTATTTTTCATCCCTTCCTCGCTCAAACCAATATCGATGTGAGCTAAATTGACACCAGCAGCATCAGCATCGCCCGGAGCTCTGCCCGATCGCACTTGCACGTATTCAAACCTGCTATCATCCTTAAGTGCATCTTCCATAGCAAAAGCCGCGCTATCCGTCGTCTCCAAAGAAACACCAGGATAAAGTAGAATAGTATTCACCAAAGTTTGCTCCTGAAACTCCGGCAAAAATACCCGTCCAAAGGAAGGTAAAATAACTAAGGCAGCCACCATACTAGCAGCAGCTAAAGCTAAAATTATCGACGAATATCGCATTGAAAACTGGATCAAAAAATGATAGATATGCTTGCAAAATCTTGGCAACCAAGGTTCTTTCACACTCATGGATTTGTTGGGCAACAAAATAGCACAAA
Source organism: Microcoleus sp. CZ3-B2 (assembly GCF_036705055.1). Lineage (NCBI taxonomy): Bacteria > Bacillati > Cyanobacteriota > Cyanophyceae > Oscillatoriales > Microcoleaceae > Microcoleus > Microcoleus sp. CZ3-B2. Next base: position 60,487 of record NZ_JAUBTN010000004.1, read on the forward strand.
GGGCGGGAGAAATTAACAGCGATTCTAGACTAGAAATCACCACAACAACCAAATAAGTAATACCCATAGGGGTAAAAATTCGCCCTTCTACACCGGGCAAAGTAAAAATTGGAGAAAACACCACAATCCCAATTACAGTTGCTCCAATTAAAGAATCGCGCACCTCTTGACTGCCGTCAAAAATCACATCCATCACCGGGCGCGGATGCAGAGAAGACGTATTTTCCCTCAAGTTGCGGTAGGTATTTTCTGCATAGACAATAGCATCATCGATCGCAGTTCCGATCGCCACCGATAATCCGCCCAAAGTCATCGTATTCAATCCCAGTCCCAGCCAATACATCGCCAGCAGCCCGAACAGCCAAGTTAGGAAGAAATCGAGCAAAACCACCGTCAGAGTCCGCCAATTCATCAAAAACGGGATGAGAATAATGGTGACAATAATACTGCCTTCCACTAAAGCCGATCGCACATTTTCCACCGAAGATTTGATATATTCTTCCTGCCGGAAAGTCACTGTTACCTTAATATCCTTGGGTAGAGATTGCTGCACTTCAGCCATTGCTGCTTCAACCGCCTTCGTTACCGTGGGAGTATCAGCAATTGGCTGTCTGTTTACCATCACAATCACAGCTTTTTTGCCGTTAAAACTACCGTTTCCCCGCTCGATCGCACCACCAATCTTGACATCAGCAACATCACCAATTATGACTGGCGTTCCGTGGCGAGATGCGATCGCAGATTGCTGCAAATCTGCTACAGACTCAATCCGCCCCACGCCTCGAATTAACGTTTCGCGATCGGGCGTAATTAAATACCCCCCAGGCGCGTTAACATTCGCAGCGGCTGCCGCTTCTGCCACTTGCTGTAACGACACATTAAAAGCTTGTAGTTTAGCGGGATTAACTAATACTTGATACTGCCGTTGTTGACCTCCGTAAGCGATAACTTGAGCAACACCATTCACTGCCAAAAGGCGATTTGTTACTTGCCAATCTACGAGGCGGCGCACTTCCATTAACGGAGTAGTTTCTGATGTGAAAGCATAGGAAATAACAGTGCCGACAGGAGAAGTTGTAGGAGAAATTTGCGGTGTTTCTACCCCAGCCGGGAGTTTGCTTTGAGCTTGCTGCAACCTTTCAGTTATCAACTGGCGTGCTTGATATATTTCTGTTCCCCAATCAAAGATGACTTTAATGGCAGAAAGGCCCACGGCGGAAGACGATCGCACTGCTGTTACTCCCGGTGTTCCGTTAATCGCACTTTCGATCGGCAGTGTTACTAAAGACTCGATTTCTTCCGGTGCGAGACCCGGTGCTTCTGTCTGAATTTCGACTTGCGGAGGTGCGAAAGGCGGGAAGACATCGAGGGACATTTTCGGGAGGATATATAATGTCCAAAGACTAATAATAATGGTGGCGAGAACGACTAGCCAGCGGCGGTTAATTACCAATCTGAGAATTGTGCTGAACATTTTATTAGCTTTGAGTTTATAGAGCAATAAGGCTCAGTTAGCGCTATTTATAAGCTGGAAATTCCCCTAAATCTCCCTTGAAAAGGGGCACTTCAAGAAATCTCTTCCCCTTTTTTAAGGGTGTTAAGGGTAATCAGCCTTAACCCAAGCGTATTGGTTTGTAGAGGCGGAGTTGTGAAAAATAAATTTCTCAAATATAGCAATCTTTTACTTTTAATTTTTGACTTCTGCCTGTTGATTTTTAACGTGATGGTTGTCATTGTGTAACAATTCATCGTCAATGGCTGGTTGAGAGATGGAAAAACTATTATTTGCAGCATCTGCTATTACTGGGAATTGGCGCCGATTTCCCCAAAAGACTCCGGCGGCAAAAGTTAGGGATGCGAGCGCAATTCCTCCCCCAACTCCCGCCCACAACGGCACGGGTAAATTATTCAAATTAGCTGCTGTTACTTTCGGAGTTGCTTCTTGCTTTTCCCCGGTTTTTGAGGGTTGGCTTCCGCCCCGCAAAGATTGTGCGTAAAGTTGAGGCGCGCGCTGCGTTACTATCAAATCTCCCTCAAACAAACCGCTTTTAATTTCTACTAAATCCCCAGAAGTTTGACCGAGTTCAACTTCAACTGACTGAAAGGCATTGCCATTTTGAATGTAAACCATTTTTTTGCCGTTGGCTTCAACTAAAGCAGCAGCCGGAATTGCCAAAACATCTGTTGCTGTTTTGTCGGTTAAGATGTCCAACTCTGCAAACATCCCCGGCTTTAACTCTCCTTCAGTGTTGTTTAGTTCGGCTTTCACTGGAACTACCCGTGTTTCCTCTCCTACAACCGATCCAATGAAGCTAACTTTTCCCGTAAAAATGCGATCGCCCAAATTAGCAACTTTCACCCTGACTTCCTGGCCCTGTTTTACCTGATTTAGGTCTTTTTCGTAAATATTGGCTGTGGCAAAAACGCGGCTGTCATTTAAGAGAGTCATCAACGGTTTTTCAGCGCTTACGGACTCTCCTGGGGTGATAGCGCGATCGGCTACCGTGCCAGAAATCGGAGTGATAATAGTAACAAATCCTTTGTCATTGGCAATAGTTCCTAATTGTTGGAGCCGCGCTTGATAGGCTGCATCAGCCAAGCGAATCCGCGACTGAGCGACTTCCACGGCAGTTTTGGCGCGTTTGACTTTGTTCTCCGCTTCCAACACTTCCCGGCGGCTCAAAGCCTTGGTAAGTTGAGCTTGTGCTTCTGCTGCTCGGCCTTGAGAATCGCGCAATTCCCGCATTGGCAGGTCTACTTCGGCTTGTTTGATTTCGGTTTCCGCTTTGATAACTTCGGGACGGCTTTTTGCCTTAGCAACAGCCGCTTTGGCTTGGGCGAAGTGCGCTTGCGATTCCAGCATTGTCCGCCGCGCGATCGCCCCTGCGGCTACTAATTCTCGATCGCGATCGAACTGTTCTTTTGCCACAGTTAATTCTGTTTCAGCTTGGGCTATTTCTGCTTGCGCTATTTCAACTTGACGCTGATAGTTTTCTTTAGCAACTTTCACAACCGAACGCTTGTTTACTAATTCTTGCTCTCGGTGGTACTGCTGAGTTGCTGCTGTCAGTTGAGTTTTGGCTTGGGCGATTTCCGCTGCGGATATTTGAATTTGGCGATCGTAATTTTCTGCAGCTAGTTTCAAATCACCTTGCGCTTGCTGCAAATCCGCCTCAGCTTCGGCACGTTTTGAGAGAGATTCAACCCGCAACTGTCCTAATTCTGAACTCGACAAAACAGCAACCGGTTGATCTTTTGATACTTTGTCCCCAGGCTTAACTAGCAACTCTACCACTTTGCCAGCAACCGAAGCCGTCACTTCTACCTTTTGGTTGGGCAAAGTTTCAATTTCTCCCGTGGTTTTGATGCCTATATCTAGTCGCTGGTGAACCGCTGGGGAGACTTTAATTCCTAACCGTTTTGCTGTGACGGCATCGACAGAAATAGCAGCAGGAGCTTGAGAGGTTTCGCCGCTTTGGTTAAATTCATTTCCGTGTCCCGCGTGGGCGAAAACAGCCGCGGGAGAAGTTAGCACCATTAGGCTGAAAAAAGTTCCCGAAAAGGTACTAATAATTGCCTGAGACTCAGAATATTTGTGCAATATCATTGTTGGCATTTTCCTTGAAATCAGGTTGAGTGCCCAAGGCTTAGCGGTTGGTATTTTGCCAAAGTAAGTTAACCGAATTAACGGGAGCTACTTATGAGCCTTTTTCAATAAACGACCGCTAAGCAATGACCAAGAGCTAAAATTTCTCTCCTCAACCTAGTCTTTCACTGCCAAATGAAATTAGGATGAAATTTAGCCTCAGCAGCCCAGATGCCCTCCAGATTCTAAAATACGAATATAAATTTTGCCTAAGGTCAAGGGATTGTGCTTTTTATTTTCTTTCACTGTTGCCAGATATTCTTGCGATTTAATTTCTTTTGTCCATCCGTTCACTAGCTCCTGTACTGCTGCATTTGATTGAGATGTTGTGTTTAGTTCCAAGCTCTGCAACATCATGCAATACCCCTTTATATTTTTTTTTGAGTGACTGTTATACTTTATAATGACTGCTGTTGAATTGTCTACAGTGATTTTACGTAAAAAATGCAATAAAAGGAAGTAGTAAAACTGCTGATAGTCGTAAAGAAGCGATATTATGGTTGATCCCTAACCCTTGTGCTACTATTTCCTTAGCTTAATTTCTGGCTGTTGTGATGCAAGTGTTTCCTGAACAATTAACAGAATGTGATTCATGTCACTCATTTTCTGGCTTTGTGTCACATTTGGTTGAGCCAGCTAAATTACTGTTTGTACCAATTTTGTCGCCACTCTTTCATTTGTTCGATTTCTTGCTTTTGCGAAGTTATAATCTCTTGAGACAATTTCTTCATTTCCGGGCGTTTTGACTTCTTCAAGGCATCTTGGGCCATCACCAAAGCTCCTTCGTGGTGGGGAATCATGGCATTCAGAAACCGCAAATCAAATTGGTCGTCAGCAGCACCTAAATCCATGCTCATCATCATACTTTGCATCTGTTCGGGAGTCATTGCCATCATGTGACCCATTTGAGCTTGATAAGCCATTGGCGTACTGCTGGCTTTGGGATACCAATTTGTTCGCCACTCTTTCATTTGATTAATTTCGCGGTTTTGAGCAGCGATTATATTAGTAGCAAGTTTTTTCATTTCAGGACGTTTGGATTTTTCCAGCACCTCTTTAGCCATGTTTACAGCACCTTGATGGTGTACTTTCATGCCATCAATAAATCGCAAATCGTAGTCGGCATCAGCCGGGCCTAAATCCATTGACATACCGTGATCCATGCCACTCATGTTGTGGTTTTGTGCCATGTTTTGCTGGCTGCTAGCAGGGGTTGCTGTCGTAATATTTGGGGCTTGGGTTTCGCTGGAAGGAGCTTTTGAACAAGCTACTAGCACGCCGCTGGTGAGGGCGGTTAATGTCAGCGCTGCAAACCCTGTTTTTAATGAGATTGATTTCATAGACTTTAGTTAAATCCTTAAAACTGCCATTTATATTGATGTTTTCACAGATAAATGAAATTAGGATGAAATTTTGATTCAGATTTGTAAATAATTATTACATTGCCATCATTTAAATAAATATGTAAGGCGTGCAATGATTACCCTACAAGTAGAATCGGTATAAATCTCAAATCTTAAATCTCAAATTGACTTGACTCTCCTCCTTACAGGAGAGTTTACAATGAAGTTAATTCATTTATTGAGCAGGGTAGTTTCTGCTGAGGTTCACATTATGACTCTACAATTAAAAGTTCCCAAGATGGCTTGTTCTGCTTGTGCGACTACAATCACAAAAGCAGTCCAAACAGTGGATTCAGAGGCAACTGTTGAGGTGGATCTCAAGACAAAAGCGGTCACGGTTCAAACCGCTAAATCGGAAAGTGAGGTGAGAAAAGCGATCGCATCTGCTGGCTATCCTGTCGATTAATATTAAGGCTAACGCCAGCGAGTTCTAACTTTAGGAATACAGCAATTTCATTGTAATTTAATCTTAGGGTGAAATGCTGAATATTACAAATGTAGAGTCCAGCCACCGCACCACTCATTTTGAGCGCAATTCTCCTATGTAATTGGTCAATTCAGTTAGGCTAATTACTAAATACCTTGGCAACCTGCACTCTTATTTAGTTTAGGAGTAACCCCTATGGACAATCTCACACTTAAATTGCGGGGCATGAGTTGTGCTTCTTGTGCTTCTTCTATCGAACAAGCAATTCAGTCTGTTCCCGGCGTAATTGAGTGTCATGTCAATTTTGGCATGGAACAAGCAAGCATTCAATACGACTCTCAGCAAACCAGTGTAGCAACAATTCAAGAAGCTGTTGATGCAGCGGGATATGAAGCTTTGCCACTTCCAGAAATGGCGGCGGAAGAGGATGACAGCGAGCGAAAACATCGTCAAGCTGAGTCTCAAAACTTGCAGCGAAAACTCTGGACAGCCGGTCTCATCAGCATCCTGCTATTTGTGGGCGGTATTCCGGCGATGACAGGCTTGCACCTGTCATTCATTCCCGCATGGCTGCACAATTTTTGGCTGCAATTAGTGCTGACATCTCCGGTACAGTTTTGGTGCGGAAAATCGTTTTATGTGGGAGCTTGGAAATCCCTAAAACGCCGCGTCGCGACAATGGATACTCTGATTGCTTTGGGAACGAGTGCAGCCTACTTTTATTCGGTATTTGTGACATTTTTCCCCGGTTTTTTTACGGCTCAAGATTTGACTCCTAGCGTTTACTACGAAGTTGCAGCCAGCGTTGTCGCTTTAATTTTGTTGGGGAAAACCTTAGAAAGTCGGGCGAAGGGAGAGACTTCGGAAGCTATTCGGAAACTCATGGGTTTGCAAGCAAAAACGGCTCGGATTGTTCGCAACGGGCAAGAGTTGGAAGTGCCGATCGCCCAAGTGGAAATTGGCGACATCGTGCAGGTACGGCCCGGCGAACAAATTCCCGTAGACGGAGAGGTGATTGAAGGTGCTTCCACCGTAGACGAAGCAATGGTTACGGGAGAAAGTTTGGCTGTCAAAAAGCAGCTTGGCGATGAAGTTATCGGCTCGACAATTAACAAAACGGGCAGCTTTAAGTTTCGCACTACTAAGATTGGTAAGGATACTTTTTTAGCTCAAATTGTCAAGATGGTGCAGGATGCCCAGGGGTCAAAGGCACCAATTCAAAAGTTGGCAGACGAGGTGACTGGTTGGTTTGTTCCGGCAGTAATTGCCGTCTCTTTAGCTACTTTTGTAGTCTGGTTTAATGCGACGGGCAACTTGACTTTGGCAACGATTACAATGGTGGAGGTGCTGATTATTGCTTGTCCTTGTGCTTTGGGTTTGGCGACTCCGACTGCTGTGATGGTCGGCACTGGAAAAGGTGCAAGAAATGGGATTTTAATTAAAGGAGCCGAAAGTTTAGAGTTGGCTCATAAAATTCAAGTCATTGTGTTAGATAAAACAGGAACTCTTACTGAGGGTAAGCCGACTGTTACTGATTTTGTCACAATTAAAGGAACGGAGAATAGCAATGAGTTAAAATTGCTGCAATTGGCGGCATCTGTCGAGCGAAATTCCGAGCATCCTGTGGGGGAAGCTGTTGTTAGATACGCTCAATCTCAAGAGGTTGATTTGACGGATGTTAAGGATTTTGAGGCGATCGCCGGGAGTGGTGTGCGAGGGGTTGTCGGCGGAAAGCCGATCGCCCTGGGAACGCTGAGGTGGATGCAGGAACTAGGCTGCGATACTGAATATCTGGAACTGCGCGCGAAAGCTTTGGAAGGTGATAGCAAAACAGTTGTTTGGATGTCTGTAGATGGCAAAATAGAGGCAATTATGGGCATTGCCGATGCCCTCAAACCGTCCTCAGCGCAGGCGGTGAAAGCACTGCAAAAACTCGGTTTGGAGGTGGCGATGCTGACTGGGGACAACCGCGCGACTGCGGAGTCGATCGCCCGATCCGTTGGTATTACTCGCGTTTTTGCGGAAGTTAGACCCGACCAAAAAGCAGCTAAAATCCAAGCCCTGCAAGGGGAAGGAAAAATTGTCGCGATGGTGGGAGACGGGATCAACGATGCACCGGCTTTGGCCGCTTCTGATGTGGGAATTGCGATCGGCACCGGGACTGATATTGCGATCGCAGCCAGCGATATCACCCTAATTTCTGGAGACTTGCAAGGCATAGTTACAGCAATTCAACTTTCGCGCGCCACCATGCGGAACATCCGCGAAAATCTGTTTTTTGCCTTTATTTACAACATCGCTGGAATTCCGATCGCAGCGGGCGTTCTGTACCCGATTTTGGGCTGGCTGCTAAGTCCAATTCTCGCCGGTGCAGCAATGGCTTTTAGTTCAGTTTCCGTACTTACTAATGCTTTGCGCTTGCGAAATTTCAAACCAAAGTCTCTGGCCTAAATTAGGAGTAATTAGACAAATGTTGCACCATCGTCAAATGTGGGGAACTCTCGCGAGTTTAGGAATTGCGATCGGAATGGCATCGGGAGTTCAAGCTGCCGAACCCGTCGCTGCTTCTAATTCAACCACTCAATTTCGCAGCATCGAACAGCCGCTAGGTTTAAAAGTTGGTGTCACCCTCGGTGGTTTGACATTAATTGGTTTGGAGTTGTGGTGGTTTTTGTTCAGTAAAGCAAAAGGTCAGCAAGCTGAATCTATTCAGGGGATACAAGAGTTGACTATTACTGTAGATGGGGGTTACGAACCTGCTAGTGTAGTTGTGAAATCCGGTCAATTAGTCCGGCTGAATTTCTTGAGGCGCGACCCGAATAGTTGTCTTGAAAAAGTGTTGTTCCCAGATTTTCACATTGTGCGAGAATTACCTCTAAATCAGGTAACGGCTGTTGAATTCACCCCTGAAAAACCCGGACGATACCTATTTACTTGCGGCATGAATATGTTTCGGGGTGTGGTAGAAGTAAAAAGGTAAATCAAATAGACAGTTGTCAACCTGCGGCAACTGCGACGGTTGAGGCGCGAGTTTTTTTAGCAAGAAATCGCTAAAATAGATGAAAGCTTAAAAAAATTGGAGTGAGCTAAATGCAACTACTACACACGATGCTCCGAGTCGCCAACCTGGAAGAATCTCTCAAATTCTACACGGAAGTGTTGGGCATGAAACTGCTGCGGCAAAAAGATTATCCTGATGGCAAATTTACCCTGGCTTTTGTGGGCTACGGCGACGAATCAGACACTACGGTTTTGGAATTAACCTACAATTGGGGCGTAACAGAGTACAATTTAGGAGATGCTTACGGTCATATTGCGATCGGCGTTGACGACATTTACGGTACTTGCGAACAAATTAAAGCCCGCGGCGGTAAAGTCAGCCGCGAACCCGGGCCGATGAAACACGGCTCAACTGTTATTGCTTTTGTGGAAGATCCAGATGGATATAAAGTTGAATTAATTCAACTGGAAAATCAAAGCAGCAGTCAGAAAAAAGCTGCAACAAACCCATCCTAGAAACTCTCTTTTTAGGGTACCCGGAAACCAACTTTTGGAGTTAGTTTCTAACTCTAGTTCTGGCGCATCCTAGTGATAGCAAATCCGGGGAAGACGACCCCTTTACGATCCGGCGGTTGAAACCGCGTCTACACAAACAAAGTCGGCCTGCGCCGACTGGTCGATCGAGGGTATCCAAAACCCGGATTTGATATAACAATGCCGCGCCCCTGCACCGTTAGCAAACTGAAGTTTAGGGTTTCTTTTTGGGAGATTTGGGAGGTTGGGGAGATTTTAATATTTTGTCGGCGGCCATTTTGTCAACGATTACGTCGCTGATAATGTGAGCTCCGTGGGAGGTAAAATGCACGCCGTCATTAATTTTTACATAGCCTCGCTTCCCCGATTTATCAGCAACTATCGGAACAAATTTTCCCGATTCTGCAAAGGTTTCCCAAGTAGAAATAAATTCAATTTTGGGAGAAGCTTTTTTAGCATTTTTATAAATATTGTTCAGGACAGGAAAAGCTTTGATATACCGCGATTTATTAGAGTTAGATTGACCTATCCAATACACTTTTCTCACGGAGGACGAGCCAAGTAACTTGGCATATTTGTCAACTCTTTCTTGATAAGCTTTTTGCCATTCTGGGGTCAGAATTGCCCGATATTTTCCTTGAGAATCAATGATATCTTGAGGGTCGTTTCCTCCAAACAAAATTATCACTACATCTGGGCGGTAATCCTGGATGATTTTGCTGGTTCTGGCATACCAGTCATAATAATCTATCCGATTTAATCCGCTGGATACTTTGTAGTCAAGTTTTGTATCAGCGATGTTGTATTTGTTCTTAAGAGTGTTCTGGAGTTGAATTCCTAAGTCGAACATTACGGAATCTCCAATAAATAAAAATTTGCGATAAGGTACGGTTAGTTTGGGTTTGGCTGGAGTTGGTTTTTTTGCAGGTTTTGGGGGAGGAGGTGCGGATTTTGTGGCGGTTTGGACTGGAGAAGTTTCGGCTTTTTTGGGGATGCTATCGAAATTGATATCTTTGATTTTGCTCCAAAAATCTTGTTCTGATTTCCTGAAACTGTCTATTTCTATCTGCCGCGCTGCTTGTTTGATTTCGGGAGTTGCGAAAGGAGTTGAAGCAAAGCTTTTGAGAAATAAGGATAAGTTGGAAAATATTAAAGTGAGAATTACAGAAGTAACTATCAGTAAGATTTCTCGATCTTTCATAGGAAGAAGGAAGTTCGGCAACGGATTATGTAACGGATGTAACGGATGTAACGGATGTAAGTCCGTCGGAATAAGGAAGAAGTCATTAGTCATTAGTTGTTGGTCATTAGTCATTAGTTATTGGTTATTAGTTATTGGTTATTGGTTATTGGTTATTGGTTATTGGTTATTGGTTATTGGTTATTGGTTATTAGTTATTAGTCATTAGTTATTAGTTATTAGTCATTAGTGCTGTCCCCCCAGATCGAACGTCCAACGTCATCAGGAAGAAAGCCCTTCGGCTTCGCTCAGGGTAAAAGAAGGAAGAAGGCCTTCGGCTTCGCTCAGGGTAAAAGAAGGAAGAAGACATATACAGGATTTTTTTTAGCGATCGCTATTTTACGTTTAATTAGGTGGATTTATTTGCTTTTTTAGAAATTAAAGTAAATAAAAGGTGGGACGGTGCTCGGCCCCAACATCAAAATAGCATACACGAACAGCGAAACTAAGACAACTCTCAAGAATATATTTTTTAAGGAAAATACTCTTTGCAAGAGTTGGGAAATTCTCTCGCCCCAAATGTTGATCGCGCCAATGACGGCAATTACTAAATACAATTGCCAAAAGTTAAATTGAAAAGTTGCAGCGGAAAAATTCAGAATTCCCTGAAAAAAATTCATTGCAGTTTCCCAGTTGGGCGTGCCGAAAAATACCCAGCTACAAGTCACAAAGCTAAATGTTAGCAGCCAACTGCAAAATTTAGCAAGTCGGGGAAAGGAATAGTCTAATTTTAGGTGGATAGCTTGGGGAATATCTTTGCATAAATGGTTGACAATCAATCCTAAACCGTGAATTGTTCCCCAGACAATAAAGTTTAAACCTGCGCCGTGCCAAAATCCGCCGATCGCCATTGTTATCAGTAAATTTACGTACTTCCTTAATTTCCCGTATTTATTGCCGCCCAAGGGGAAGTAAACGTAATCTCTCAGCCACTCGGAAAGACTGATGTGCCATCTTTTCCAAAATTCTTGCAAGCTGAGCGATCGGTATGGCATATTAAAGTTGGCAATGGGTTTGAAACCCAGCAAACAAGAGATGCCGTTAGCTAAATCCGAGTAGCCGCTAAAATCTACGTAAATTAAACAGGAATAGGAAATTGCCGCGAGAATTAAATCGATGCTGCTGTATTGCTGGGGAACTGTGAATGGGAGTTGGGTGAAGTTAAATAAAAAACTCGATAAAGTATATTTTTTGAATAGTCCAGACAAAATTAAAACGATGACTTCTTCGATTTGATAGTCGTATTTTTTGGGTGAATTTAGCTGGGTGTAAAACTCCCTAGGCCGCGATATGGGCCCGGAGGCAATTTGGGGAAAGTAGGTAATGTATGTGGCGTAGTCTACAAATTTCGGACAGGGGATTTTCTTTTGGTAGCAGTCGATTAAATGGGAAATCATTCTAAATGTGTAGAAGGATACGCCGACTGGGGCGATTATTTGCAACATTTGAATGCTGGCGGGAATTTGTAGTTGGTTGAGTACCTCAAACAAGGATGTTACAAAGAAGTTGCAATATTTAAAGATGCCGAGGTTGGCTATGTTGAAAATTATGCCGGAAATTAAGGCAAGTTTTTTATATTTGCCGTAGCAGGTGGCTCGGAGAATGATATAATTGTAGGCAGTACCTAAAACTAGGAGTAAGAGAAAGTCGAAACTCCAAAATGAATAAAATAATAAACTGGAAATGAGCAAGACGATTTTATATAAACCGACTTGGGACTTCAAGGATATAATTATGCTAAAAATAATCAGAAAAAATACTAGGAATTGGTAAGTTGGAAATAGCATAAATTTTAGAATATCAAACAACGTTATGGCAATCTATAAAGGTTAAACATACCAATAAAAAGGTTCGTAGGGAGGACTAAAGTCCTTCATGAATGCGGATAAAGTCCTCACTACGAACTTAGGGGAATGGCGATTCTCTGGAGTAGTTGAGAGAATGGGGAACTACTGTATTTTGATAAGTTCGATCGCGCGCTGCGGTCGCAGAGTACAAAAAATCTCCTTGGATTGCGGGCTGCAAGCTTTTGCAAAAGCTCAATTATGTTGCAACTTCGGCAGAATTAACCGCACTCATAGATTCACAATCGTGTTTAAAGATTATGATGGTTGTGAGACGATATATTAACGGATAACAACAGGAATCCCCTTGATTGCGAGGAAGCAACGTGCAGCCAACAGACCCTAGCAAATTTACCGATGAAGCCTGGGAAGCGATTGTCAAATCCCAGGATGTAGCCCGCCGCTTTGCCAATCAGCAGCTAGAGGTTGAACATTTAGCGATCGCCATTCTCGAACAGCTCGCGACAGCAAACACGATTCTCAGCTTGGCTGGAGTAGATGTAACCCGCTTAGCGCAACAGTTAGAAGCTTTTGCCAAACGACAGCCCAAAGTTACCAACGCTGACCAACTATACCTCGGTCGCGGCTTAGACGTGATGTTAGATGCTGCTGAGTCTGCCAGACAGACTGGGCAAGATAATTTTATCGCCATTGAACATTTATTAATTGGCTTAGTAGAAGATGAACGAGTTGGTAGGCGATTGCTGACTAGGGGCGATGGGCCCCCCGGTCGCCCCGGTTACGATCGCAAACCGGCCCCAGGGACGATCGATCGACCAAAACTCGAAGAAGCAATCAAATCAGTCCGCGCCGCCGCTAAAGTCTCAGAAAAAAGTTCCGAAACCGCGAAAGCCGGCCTCCGCAACCCTAAACCCCAAGGAGATAGCGAAGCCAATTCCGACGCCCTCAGCAAATACGGCCGGGATTTGACCGAAGCCGCCAAAGCAGGAAAACTCGATCCAGTAATCGGCCGCGACGAAGAAATTCGCCGCGTCGTCCAAGTTCTTTCGCGCCGTCAAAAAAACAACCCAGTATTAATTGGCGATCCCGGAGTCGGAAAAACTGCGATCGCCGAAGGTTTAGCCCAGAGAATTGTTAACGGCGACGTGCCCGAATCTTTGAAAAACCGCCAGCTATTTAGCCTCGACATGGGCAGTTTAATTGCGGGCGCAAAATTCCGAGGTGAATTTGAAGAAAGATTGCGATCTGTCCTGCGAGAAGTTATCGATTCCGACGGGCAAATTGTCCTATTTATTGACGAATTGCACACCGTTGTTGGGACTGGTGGCGGTGGCAGTTCCGGTTCGGGAATGGATGCCGGAAATTTGTTGAAACCGATGTTGGCCAGAGGCGAATTGCGCTGCATCGGCGCTACAACTCTCGATGAATTCCGCAAGAATATTGAAAAAGATCCGGCACTGGAACGCCGCTTTCAACAAGTATTTGTCGGCGAACCGACTGTGGAAGATACGGTTTCAATTTTGCGCGGATTGAAAGACCGCTACGAACGCCATCACGGGGTAAAAATTACCGATTCGGCCCTAGTTGCTGCTGCAACTCTGTCTTTTCGGTATATTTCCGATCGCTTTTTGCCGGATAAGGCGATCGACCTCGTAGATGAAGCGGCCGCCCATTTGAAAATGGAAATTACCTCCAAACCCGTGGAACTGGAAGGGATCGACCGCCGGGTGATGCAGTTGGAAATGGAAAAATTGTCGATTGAAGGCGAGGGAAAAGGTTCTCCAAGCCCCACCATCAGTCCCCGGATCGAACGCATCAAAACAGAGATTGACATCTTAAAAGTCAAGCAGGAAAAATTGTCCTCTCAGTGGCTGGGCGAAAAGCAGTTATTGGATGGCATCAATAAATTGAAAGCAGAAGAAGACCAATTGCGAGTGCAAATTGAGCAAGCAGAAAGAGCTTACGATTTGAATAAAGCCGCGCAGTTGAAATACGGTAAACTTGAGACGGCGGTGCGCGATCGCGAAGCCAAGGAAGCCGAACTTTTGAAACAGCAAGCTCAAGGTTCTTCCCTGCTGCGGGAAAAAGTTACTGAGGGCGATATTGCCGAAATTGTGGCGAAATGGACGGGAATTCCGGTCAACCGATTGTTAGAGTCGGAACGCCAAAAATTGCTGCAATTGGAAAGCCATTTACACAAAAAAGTCATCGGTCAAGAGGAGGCTGTAACGGCGGTTGCTGCGGCGATCCGGCGGGCGCGGGCTGGTATGAAAGATCCCGGTAGACCGATCGGTTCTTTCTTGTTCATGGGCCCCACAGGCGTGGGAAAAACTGAGTTAGCGCGGGCGTTGGCGGAGTTTTTGTTTGACAGCGATGATGCGATCGTCCGCATCGATATGTCGGAATACATGGAGAAGCACAGCGTCTCTCGGTTGGTAGGAGCTCCCCCTGGATATGTCGGTTACGACGAAGGTGGACAACTTTCCGAAGCTGTGCGGAGACATCCTTATTCGGTAGTGCTGTTTGACGAAGTGGAAAAGGCGCACCCGGATGTATTTAACATTTTGCTGCAAGTGTTGGATGATGGCAGAATTACCGATTCTCAGGGTAGAGTGGTTGACTTTAGAAATACCGTAATTGTGATGACTAGCAATATCGGTAGCGATCACATTTTAGAGGTGTTTGCGAAGAAGGAAAAAACTCCCAAAAAACCTGCTAGTCGCAAGCAGGAAACGAAGGAGGTATCAATTCCCAAGACAGATTATAAAGTTGCTGATGATGGTACTGTCGAGGTGTCAGCTCAGCGAGTTGATATTGATAGTGAAGGTAAGACGGAAAGTAAGTCTGAAAGTAAGTCTGAAAACAAGTATGACAATGAAAAATCCTTGACTCAAGAACGGGAGACAGACGAAGAGTACGAACAAATGTTAAAACGGGTGATGACTGCTTTGCGATCGCACTTCCGACCCGAATTTCTCAATCGGGTAGACGAGATAATTTTGTTCCACACTTTGAGCAAGACGGAACTGCGGCAAATCGTCACTATTCAAGTCAAGCGGATCGAGCGGTTGTTGGCGGAGCAAAAAATTACTTTGGAACTGTCAGATGCGGCGAAAAACCACATCACTGATGTCGGTTACGATCCAGTTTACGGCGCTCGTCCCTTGAAACGCGCCATCCAGCGGGAGTTGGAAAACCCGCTGGCTAACAAGATTCTGGAAAATGCGTTTGTCGAAGGCGATACAATTGCGATCGACTGCAAAAATAACAGTTTGCAGTTTCGCAAAAAAGACTCTCTCCCCGCGCTAGTAGGTAACAGTTTGTAGTTACCGAACAGCTAGGAACAGGCTGTCCGGCCTGTTCCACCAAAAATAAATCTTCTTGTTTCCCAGAAAGCCTGGTAGTTTAAAATTATGAAACAACTAACTAGAATCACTCTGAATCCAGAAGTAATGGGAGGAAAACCCTGCATTCGCGGCTTGCGAGTCACTGTTGGCACGATAGTCGGACTGATGGCATCGGGACACTCACCGTCAAGCATTTTGCAGGCCTATCCCTACCTGGAAGAAGCAGATATATATGAAGCGCTTGCTTATGCAGCCTGGCGAGTTGAAGAAGTAGAAATTCCTCTCAAAATAGCGTGAAAATTTTGATTGATATGAATCTGTCACCTGAATGGACTATCGTATTTACTAAATACGGAATAGAGTCTCTTCATTGGTCTACAGTCGGCGATCCTCGTGCCACAGATCGTGTTATTATGGAATGGGCGCGAGTAAATGACTATGCCGTATTCACTCATGATTTAGATTTTGGCGCACTGCTGGCCGCAACCCAAGCTGATGCTCTAGCGTGTCATTCAAGTACGTATTCAAGACGTGCTGCCTGCTAATATAGAGAGTTTGATTGTGGAAGTGTTCCATCAATTTGAGGCACAAATTGATTCGGGGGCATTCATTTCTGTGGATGAAACGCGGTCTAGGGTGAGAATTTTGCCGATTACACTTCGATAATTATTTATTACCTGTTCCACAAAAATTAATCTGCTTGTGGAACAGGTCAGAAAGCCTGTTATTCAAAATAGTCAAGCCTGCTACTTAATATTACTAATTGCCCATCGTGCGGCTGCCGTAAGCATCCATGCTGTAAGCCGGAACGCGAACGCTGTAATCAATATCTGTTCCAGTCACAGCTTTTGCCAGTTGTTCAAAAGATTCGTCGTTCCAGTTGCGATCGTGGATGGGCTTTGACTGTTCGCCGAGGAAGTATGCTTGAGTGCCAATCACTGAGGCTGCTACCCAACCGACGATTAAAAGGGCGATTACGATAGTCATGGCTGTTTTTCCTTAACTTATGTTGCGTTATGTAAACAAATGTAACAAACCGTGAATGAGAATGTCAAGGTAGTGTATGTTCGTGGCAACCGTCCGGGAGGTAGTAAATACCACACCTTTGAGGAAACTGAGAGAAGGTGAGGACTTGACCGGAAATTTGCGCGTGTAGGGCCTGCAGCGCCGCCAGTATGTAGCGTCTGCTGAGCCCGCACCGATGCAGCATCCGCCACCAGAATCGAATTTTATGCTGTATCCGCGATCGCAGAATTCATGGCATCTTATGATGAAATTTTAGTTAAGAATTTATAATTTTTGCGTTTAAAATTTACGATTAAAACTATGCCGCTAGCATGAGGAACTGGGCAAAGATATGAGTTATGATCTATCAGTTTGGATTTGAAACAACAAATCTTAATTACTAAATCTCAATTACCAAATAACCATTACCAATTACCCCGACAAATTATGGCAATCTCAATGTTAAATGACGATCCCTTGTGGTTCAAAGATGCTATCATTTACGAAGTACCAATTCGCGCTTTTGCCGACAGCAATGCAGACGGCATCGGCGACTTTCAAGGACTGACAAAAAAACTCGATTACCTGCAAAATTTGGGAGTAACAGCCATTTGGGTGCTGCCATTTTTTCCCTCACCGCTCCGAGACGACGGCTACGATACATCTCACTATACCACCGTCAACCCGATTTACGGCACCTTAGATGACTTTAAAAACCTTTTAGAAGCAGCGCACCAGCGGGGAATTAGAGTCATTATTGAGTTGATTGTCAACCACACTTCCGACCAGCACGAGTGGTTTCAGCGAGCGAGGCGCGCTCCGAAAGGCAGTAACGAAAGAGATTTTTATGTGTGGAGCGACACGCTGGAAAAATATCAAGATGCTCGGATTATTTTTCAAGATTTTGAAACATCTAATTGGGCTTGGGATGGGGTAGCAAAAGCTTATTACTGGCACCGTTTTTATTCCCACCAACCCGATTTGAATTACGACA
This sequence comes from Microcoleus sp. CZ3-B2, assembly GCF_036705055.1. NCBI lineage: Bacteria > Bacillati > Cyanobacteriota > Cyanophyceae > Oscillatoriales > Microcoleaceae > Microcoleus > Microcoleus sp. CZ3-B2. The sequence goes on from NZ_JAUBTN010000004.1 coordinate 77,888, forward strand.
ATCCGGCGGTTCGCCAAGCCATCTTAGATGTGGTAGATTTCTGGTTGGCATTGGGCGTAGACGGATTGCGAATGGATGCTGTACCTTACCTGTACGAGCGCGAGGGTACTAACTGCGAAAACTTGCCAGAAACTCACGCTTTCCTCAAACAGTTGCGCCAGCACGTAGATGAGAAATTCCCCAACCGGATGCTACTAGCGGAGGCGAATCAGTGGCCGGAAGATGCGGTTGAATATTATTCGGCTGGGGATGAATGTCACATGAACTTTCATTTTCCGTTGATGCCGCGTCTATTTATGGCTTTGCACATGGAAGATAGCTTTCCGATTAGCGACATTCTCCAGCAAACTCCGCAGATTCCTAATAACTGTCAGTGGGCATTGTTTTTGCGGAATCACGATGAATTGACGCTGGAAATGGTGAGCGATGAAGACCGAGATTATATGTATCGGGTTTACGCTCAAGACACTCAGGCGAGAATTAATTTGGGTATCCGCCGCCGCTTGGCTCCGCTGATGGGAAATAACCGCCGCCGCATTGAGTTGATGAATGCTTTGTTGCTGTCTCTTCCTGGTACGCCGGTGCTTTATTACGGCGATGAAATTGGCATGGGCGACAATATCTATTTGGGCGATCGCAACGGGGTGAGAACTCCGATGCAGTGGAGTGGCGATCGCAATGCCGGTTTCAGCCGCGCTAACCCGCAGCGACTGTACGCGCCGCCAATTGTTGACCCTGAATATCACTACGAATCTGTTAATGTGGAAGCGCAGCGGGGGAATCCGAGTTCTCTGTGGTGGTGGATGAAACGCTTGATTGCTGTGCGCCAGCGCTTCCAAGCATTCGGCCGCGGAACCTGCGAGTTTCTGTACCCAGAAAACCGCAAAGTTTTAGCTTTTGTTCGCACCTATCAAGACGAACACATCCTCGTAGTGACTAATTTATCGCGCTTCGTCCAGACGGCAGAATTAGACCTTTCGCCGTTTAAAGGTGCTGTTCCAGTAGAGATTTTCGGCCGGACTGAGTTTCCGCCAGTTGGCGAATCGCCTTATTTTTTGAGCTTGAGCCCTCACACGTTTTACTGGTTTACTCTTACTGTCAAGCAAGAGGATTTTTCGGTGAACGGTTTGAATACAGATTTGCCGAGTTTGGCGATCGTCGGTACTTGGGAAACTGCTTTTTCTCCTAAAAGTCAGCTCAGCAATATGTTGATCTCTCTTTTGCCGAATTACTTGCAATCCAATCGCTGGTTTAGCGGTGCAGACAGGATAATTCAATCATTAGAAATCAATGAAATTGTGCCTGTTGGATATAAAAATAATGCTGGGGAGCAATCTACGGTTTACATTCTGTTTTTGCATTTGAATTATACCGAAGGTATGGCGGAAACTTACGTTTTGCCTTTAGGTTGGGAAGAACTCAAAAACGAGCCGGACGATCGACCGACGATCGCGCGGCTGCAATTCCCAGAAACCAAGGAAGTCGGAGTGCTATTTGATGCTGCGGGGGACAAAGGTTTTCTGAGCGAGCTGCTGGGGGCGATCGCCACCAATGCCAGTTACCAAGGTACAGCGGGCGAACTCGTAGGAATTGCCGACAATTTCTTGAACTCAGAACAAGATTTATCGCAACTAGAACCGTACCTGTTCAAAAAAGAACAAAGCAATACATCGGCAGGTTACGGCGATCGGTTAGTCCTCAAAATCTTGCGAAAATTCGAGGAAGGAATCAACCCAGAATTAGAAATCGGCCACTTTTTAACCAATCGCCACTTGCTCGAAAACTACGCTCCCATTGCCGGAGAATTGGAATATCGCACAGCCGGTCAAAAAGCAGTTACAGTCGGAATACTGCAAAAACTAATCCCCGACAGCAGGGATGCTTTGTCTTATACATTAGATGCGCTGCGGGACTATTTCGAGCAAGTAATGACAGTAGAAGCAAAGTATGCCAGCGATATTTTATCTACTTCCCCCGAAGATTATTTACCGAGCGCTTTGACCGCACAAATGCGACAGTCAAGCTCGCTACTAGCCGATTTATCCCTAGAAGTACCCGCATTAGCTCGCGAACTAATCAGCTCTTACCTAGCATCAGCAGAACTTTTAGGTCAGCGGACAGCCGAACTCCACCTCGCTTTAGCTTCGGACACAGAAAATCCCGCTTTTGCTCCAGAAAATTTCACCTCATTTTACCAGCGTTCCATCTATCAATACATGAGAAATCTGGCAGGAAGAACTTTGCTGTTGCTGAAAAAGCGGCTGTCTAAACTGCCGCCAGAAACGCAAAAGTTGGGACAAATTCTTCTCAACCGCGAAGACTTGCTGATGGAACGTTTCAAGTCTATTTTGAACTTGAGAATCACCGCCGACAGAATTCGCTGTCACGGAGATTTTCATTTCGGACAAGTTCTGTATACAGGGAAAGACTTCGTAATAATTGATTTTGAAGGAGAACGGAATCGACCGTTAAGCGAGCGGCGGATGAAGAGGTCGCCTTTGCGAGATGTTGCCGGAATGCTGCAATCTTTCAATTACGCCGTTACTATGGCGCTGCGGAACGAAGTAGAAAGTGGGATGATCCGCCCTGAAAACTTACCTGAAATGCAGCAGTGGGCGAATGTTTGGCACCGCTGGGTTAGCCTGACTTTTCTCAAGAGCTATTTGTCAACAGCAGCGGATGCAAGTTTCTTGCCAAAATCTGTACCGGAATTGGAAGTTTTGCTGAATGCTTACATTTTAGAAAAAGCGGTTTCTGAGTTGTCAGATGAACTCCAGTACCGCTTGGATTTGGCAGAAATTCCGCTCCAACGAATTCTGCAATTGCTTCATGTCGAGCGTCAGTCCTAGCTGATTTTTAAGTATTAATAAAAGGTGCGCGCAGCGCGCACCTTTTATTAACTAAATCTGCTTTGATAACGATTTTATCGGCGAATATAATTCGCGACTATACAAACAAAGTCCGCGCAACGCGAGACTCAAGCATAAACAACTTTGCATTACTTAAAATAAAGAGCTGCTTGATACAAAACTTGTTCTTGATGCGTTAACAAAGTACAATCAGAAAGTGGGTAAGCTACACAGGTAACAGCGTAGCCAGCTTGCGATTCTGACGGCTTCAAAAACTTTTGTTCGCTTTGGTCGATTTCACCGCTGAGCAGTTTAGCAACGCAAGCAGAACACTCTCCTTGCTTGCATCCATTGGGCAAGCGGATGCCGGCATCTTCTGCCATATCTAAGATATACTGGTCGTCCGGTACGGCGATCGTGCGATCGAGGGCGAGAGCTTCATTCACCAGCCGAACTTGATAAATTGCCATTTCCACCTCTTATATTATTTCCGAGTTTAAGAAGGAGGCGGTTGAAACTGCTTCTTGTCAAAGGAAGTCCGCGCAAGGCGAGACTGAAGAATAATTGATATTAGCGGAATTATCGGCTGCTAGACAAGTGCTTGTTGATATTCTAGATGTTCATCTAGATAAATAGCGCGAATATCCTCCGGCAGATTTGATTCTAAAGTTTGATATCCTTTTTGGAGCAAAGCCTTGACTTGAGCGGGCGAAATTGCTTCACCTTCTGCTTGCAAATAAGCTGCGATTCGAGTTTCGCTCCAGCGGAAAGTCTGAGCCATCAACACGACTAAACGCGGTAGTGGCGCTAACAATTCTAAGGCTTGTTTGACGTAACACCAGAGGGGAGGCGGAGCGGATTGCAAGGAGTAGTGAATCGACTCTACAGGTGGCAATTCGGCTTGATTGATGCAGATAGCGGTGACATTAATCAGCCAGTTTTGGAGGCTGAGATTTTCGCCCTCAGACTCTGGGATTTCGTGGCGCAAATCGAGGCCTCGGAGCTCGTGATAGATGTGTAGCCAAGTGTGGGCGAACAGGTAATCGCCTTGTACGGGCGATCGCACGGAATGGCGGATCAGGGAGTGGACAATTTGAGCGTAGCGGCAAAAAATTGCCGTGAAGAAGCGACCTTGATCGGGATGGTTTTGAAACAAAGTCAATAATTCGCGATCGCTGTGGTGGAACAGGGATTTAACCACAGGATGGTTGAGTTCGGAAAAAACAGGTGTTTGCACAATTGTTCTGGAAAGGTTGTGGGAATAAATGCTGGTGCAGCATGATTCTACACTACGATCTACATTTAATGCAACTGCTTAAAACTTGTTGATATTTACGTCAATTTAATTATATAATGGAGTTGTAGGTGATCCTGCATCAATCTAAATTGATACATATAAACTATATGTATCCAGCGCACATCAAAAGATAATTTATTGTTTCAAGGGTAAGATTCTTGTATGTCTAGCATTAATACTGGTATCGAATGGACGGACAGAACATGGAATCCAACAACTGGCTGCGATAAAGTCAGTCCAGGTTGTACGCATTGTTATGCAGAAGCATTAACAAAAAGGTTTCATACTAATTTCCCTAACGGCTTTGATTTAACACTCCATAGGAATCGCTTGGAAGAACCAAAGCGCTGGAAAAAGCCTAGCCGTATTTTCGTGAACTCGATGAGCGATTTATTTCATGAAGAAGTGCCCATTGAATTTCTCAAAGAAGTTTTTGATGTAATGCGTGAAACTCCCTGGCATATATATCAAATTCTGACCAAAAGACACGAACGCCTTCGTGAAATAGCTAATCAATTAGACTGGCATGAAAATATTTGGATGGGAGTTTCTGTTGAAAATCAAAACTACGTTAACAGGATTGACTGTTTGCGACAAGTACCTGCAAAAGTCAGATTCCTATCATGCGAACCGCTTTTAGGTGATTTAGAACTCAATTTAAAAGACATTCACTGGGTAATTGTTGGCGGAGAATCGGGGGTAAAACACCGTCCCATGCAACCTGAATGGGTCGATCATATCAAGCAGCAATGTCAAGATGCTGAAGTCGCGTTTTTCTTCAAGCAATGGGGAGGTAGAACACCTAAAGCTGCTGGCAGACTTCTGGATGATAAAATTTGGGATGAGATGCCGGAAGCATGGGCTAAACATCAAAGGCAATTCAAGGGCTACACTTTCAGGATGAGTCGTAACTCAAATAAAGTAGTAGCACCTACTTTCGTGGAAATGAAACTCTGACTTGCTCTCCAAATGTAATTTCTCCTTTTTGCTTCCTTCGTTCACTAGCTGGTGGATCGGCGATAATTTTACCTTGTTGTTCTAGTTTCTTAAGAGCTTCCTTGTAATTTTTACTAATGTAACGCTTGCCAACATGATGCTGATTGTAAATTTGTTCCATTGTCAGTGTTTGACCAGCAAATTCATCAAGAAGCATATTTTCAAGGTCATCGATCGGTTGAAAATCAAAGAGTGAAAGCTGAATAGCCGCCTGACTCTGATTGTATTCAAAAGAGGGTACTCCCTGAGTAAAAACAGAGCTTTTTTTAGCCATAATGTCTTTCATAATTGAGTGACCTAATTTATCCTTAGATACAAAAATCAGATAATGGCTAGTACGGCTACCACTAGATTTTTTGAAGCAAAAATTTTGAACGTGCGACCCTCCAACATCTTTCAATGCTTGACAAATAGCCTCTACAATAGTTGACTCTCGTTCTTCAGGCTGCATAGGTTTAAGTTTTTCCCTTAGCGCATTTGCTCGTTCTTTACCAAAAAGAGAGTTCATGTCTTCCTTGACAAATCTGTTATTTAAATCCATGTTAATTCTGTTGTAATTAAAGAAAAATATGCACTCACTACCCCAATTACTGATGACTGAACCTATTAAATTAATTGATAAGCCTTTATAACCAAAAGGGTCAATAAAAAAAAGTGTCGGTGCTGATTTTATATTATTTTTAATATCCTGGATGATTTCTTCTCCCACCTCCTTATTAAAAATAATTGGTTTGTGTTTTAAGGTGTGTATATCAGGTAAGGATGCTATTGCCTGATCGAGAGACTGAGTATTATTTGGGTCTATATCATTAAAAATTGTTACTAAAAGTTCTCTAATTTTTGGTTCAGCAATGGCACGCTCCAAAATAAGTAATGGTGTAGACTTAGAACCATCTTGATAGCGACCAGGACCCGAAAATAGATCTACGTATGCAATATTTTCTGGTCTTTTTGGGCTTGGTCTTTTTGGGATTTGAGAAATAATTACCTGAGCCCATGCCCAAAAGTATTTAGTGACTATATCAATTTTGACTAAAGACTGTTCTGTCGGCTTATCAAAGAAAGAATTATTAACCATAACTTTGCGTCCCCAATATCAATGATTATTACATTTTAGTGAATTATACTACTATTTTCCTCTACCATAACCGCCGCCACCCGGAGTCTCAATTACAAACACATCACCAGGCTGCATTTCCACACTCGCCGTACTTCCCAACTCCTCAACATTTCCATCAAATCTCTCAACATAATTCCGCCCAACTTTCCCCGATTCACCCCCATGCAAACCGCAGGGAGAAATCACCCGCCGCCCCGATAAAATTCCCGCCGTCATCGCCTCCAAAAACCGCACTCGCCGCACCACTCCATTACCCCCGCGACGATATCCATTCCCGCCGCTATTAGCCCGGATTGCAAAACTTTCTAACAACACCGGAAACCGCCATTCTAATACTTCTGGATCGGTTAAACGCGAATTAGTCATGTGAGTTTGCACCGCATCAGTACCGTCAAAATTTGCACCAGCACCCGAACCGCCACAAATTGTTTCATAATATTGATAGCGGTTATTTCCAAATGTAAAATTATTCATGGTGCCCTGGGAAGATGCGATCGCCCCCAGCGCACAATACAAAGCATCCGTAATATTCTGGGACGTTTCCACATTTCCCGCCACCACCGCCGCCGGATAGCGCGGATTCAGCATACAGCCCGCAGGATTGATGATTTCCAGAGGTTTCAAACAGCCCGCATTCAGAGGAATATCGTCATCTACCAAGGTGCGAAAAACATACAACACAGCCGCTTTACACACCGCAGCCGGAGCATTGAAATTGTTAAATTGCTGAGGAGATGTGCCAGTAAAATCTATTTTTGCACGGCGCGCCGACTTGTTAATTGTAATAGCTACCTTAATCTGTCCGCCACTATCCATCGGATAAGTAAACTCGCCATCTTGCAAAACCTCAATTACCCGCCGCACCGATTCTTCAGCATTATCTTGCACGAAGCCCATATAAGCTTGTACCGTTTCTAATCCGTAACATTCTACCATCTCCATCAGTTCTGCTACACCGCGATTGTTGGCAGCAACTTGTGCTTGCAAATCCGCGATATTTTGTGCGACATTGCGAACAGGAAAATCTCCGGCTGTGAGAATTTCCAGTAATTCTGGTTCGCGAAAATTTCCCTCGCTTACTAGCTGAAAATTGTCCAGTAATACGCCTTCTTCAGTTACAATTTTACTATTCGGAGGCATGGAACCGGGAGTGATGCCGCCGATGTCGGCGTGGTGTCCCCGCGAGGCTACATAAAACAAAGGAAGAGAGGAAGAATTATCAAATACGGGAGTAATTGCGGTGATATCTGGTAAATGCGTGCCGCCGTTGTAGGGATTGTTAGAAACATAAACATCCCCAGGTTTAATTGTATGAATTTGTGCTAAAATCAAAGCTTCTACGCTTTCGCTCATCGAACCTAAATGCACGGGAATGTGCGGCGCGTTGGCAACTAATTGCCCGTTTTTGTCGAATATTGCACAGGAAAAGTCGAGGCGTTCTTTGATGTTGACGGATGAACTTGTATTTTGTAATGTAACGCCCATTTGTTCGGCGATCGCCCGAAATAAATTATTAAAAATTTCCAGCAAAACAGGATCTGATTTAACCACAGATGAATGGGTGTTAACTGCATTCATTTGTGTGGATCTGCGGTTCAAAATTAAATCATTATTTTCGGTGATGGTCGCTTCCCATCCAGGCTCTATAATATTAGTTCCAGTAGCTTCTACGATCGTAGCCGGGCCGCTAATGCAGTCGCCCGATCGCAAATCGTCCCTCCGATAAACAGGCGTTTCCCGCCACTCGCCAGCGACATACATTTGCACGGTAGAGATTGGCTGTTGGGCGATCGATTCCGCGTCACGAGAATTAGCAACTATCGATTCATCCGGCAGATTCATGGTTTCTACAACTTCCACCGAAACCGCTTCCACAATCAGCGATTTTTCCGGCATAATAAAACTGTATCGCTGTCGGTGCAATGTTTCAAACTCAGCCTGCATATCCTCAATATTTCCCGCAGAATTGACCATCAAAACCGAATCACTTCCCTGATATTTAAGATGCAGCTTCCTCACAACCAAAACCTCAGACTCCTTCTCTGTGTTCTCTGCGTCTCTGCGGTTCAATTCCCTCTTTCCCTCCGCCTCCAATTGCGCTAAAACATCCTGTAAATCACCAATTAATTCATTAGTTAATAATTCCTCGATCGCCCTTTCGCGAATAGCCCGCACATCAGCCAAACCCATACCGTAGGCGGATAACACCCCCGCATAAGGGTGAATAAATACCCGTTTCATGCCCAAACTATCGGCGATCGCACAAGCGTGTTGGCCCCCCGCGCCGCCGAAACAGCATAAGGTATACTCCGAAACGTCATAACCGCGCTGAAGCGAGATTTTTTTCACCGCATTAGCCATCTTTTCCACGGCGATCGCCAAAAAACCCTCAGCCACCTGTTCCGCCGTCCTCTCGCCCCCAATTTCCCCCGCTAACTGCACAAATTTTTGCCTGACTACCTCAGTGGCGATCGGCAAATCTCCATCCAATCCAAACACTTTCGGGAAAAAATCCGGTTGAATTTTCCCCAACATCACATTACAATCAGTCACCGTCAAAGGGCCGCCCTTCCGATAGCAAGCGGGGCCTGGATTAGCGCCAGCAGACTCCGGCCCGACGCGGTAGCGCGCCCCGTCAAAAAACACAACGGAACCGCCACCGGCTGCTACAGTGTGAATTGCCATCACGGGCGATCGCAATCTCACCCCAGCAATTTCTGTCTCGAATTCGCGTTCGTATTCCCCGTTAAAATGGGCGACATCCGTCGAAGTTCCGCCCATATCAAAGGTAATAATTTTATCGAAACCTGCTTTTTTGCTGGTTTGAACTGCACCGACAATTCCCCCAGCAGGCCCGGATAAAATACTATTTTTTCCTTGGAATTTGGCGGCATCTACTAAGCCGCCGTTTGACTGCATAAACATTAATTTGGGGAATTGGGAATTGGGAATTGGGCATTGGGCCTTGGGAATTAATAATCCTTCATTCCGAGGATCTACCTCAATTAACTCACTGGTTACTTGTTCGACATAACGCCGCAAAATCGGAGACAAATAAGCATCGACAACCGCAGTATCTCCCCGCGCAACTAATTTCATTAAAGGGCTGACTTCGTGAGATACTGAAATTTGAGTAAAGCCAATTTCTCTGGCTATCTTAGCAACTTGTTTTTCGTGTTCCGAGTAGCGGTAGCCGTGCATAAAGACGATCGCACAACTGCGAATTCCCTCATCGTAGGCTTGCTGCAAAGACGGGATAAAATCGGGATTGACAGCAGTCAACTCCTCACCTGTAGCGCTGTAACGTTCCGCAACTTCGATCGCGCGATCGTACAGCATTTCTGGTAAAATAATGTGGCGGGCAAAAATATTCGGGCGGTTTTGATAGCCAATTCTCAGCGCATCGCCGAAACCTTTAGTAATTAGTAGAATAGTGCGATCGCCCTTACGTTCCAGCAAAGCATTTGTCGCCACCGTCGTACCCATTTTAATCGCTGCAATCTCCCCCGCCGGGATCGATTCCCCCGCCCCAATCCCCAAAATATCGCGAATTCCTTGCACTGCTGCATCCGTGTAGCGATCGGGATTTTCCGACAGCAGCTTGTGAATTACGAGCTTACCATCGGGCTTTTGGGCTACTATATCGGTAAAAGTGCCACCGCGATCGATCCAGAATTGCCAGGAAGTGCGATCGTAAAAAACATTCATATCTTCTTCTCCCATCTTCTTCTTTCTTCCTTCGCGCCCTTCGCGTCTTCGCGGTTCGTTAAAATAAAATTATAGATACCCAATAGCCTCAACCAAACCCCGACAAACACCAGCAAGAAAATCCAAATCCAAAGTCTCAATCTTATCACTCGCTTGATGATAATGCGGATTCCGCATATTAGCCGTATCCGTCACCATAATAGCCGGATAACCATTATCCCAAAAAGGAGCATGATCGCTGCGGCGAGTATCCGGCACAATCAAACCTCGATTCGGCACCGGCAACCACTCGCAAGGCTGACCAGATTTGCGAATATTCCCGCTCAAAGTAATCATATCGCGAACAGTCCGCAAGTTCCCAATTAAAGCAATAAAATTGCCAATATTAGGATAAAAATATTTTAGTCCCGCCGGATAGCTTTGGGAGTTGGGTTTGTTGTTGCAATAACCCAACATTTCCAAAGAAATCATCAACCGAATCTGCTGTTTTTGTTTTTTTAAGTTAGCAGCATGATGGCTGCTTCCCCAACAACCGTATTCTTCCATATCGAAGGCCACTAATTGTACTGGATATTTTAGCGGTTGAAGTGCGAGATTCCTTGCGAGTTCCAGCAAAACAGCCAGCCCAGTAGCATTATCATCAGCCCCAGGCGTACCGGGTACAGAATCGTAATGAGCACCAATTACGATCGGCAAATTTTCTTGCTTCCCCCCCTTAGCAAGGGGGAGATTGAGGGGGGGTAAATCCAAGATAAAATTGTGATGAATTCGCCCGCGCACTGCAAAATCGTCGATTTCTACAGTACCCCACTGTCCCAACTGTTCGCGGATGTATTGCTGGACATAGAAATGTCCTGCGGAGGCTAAGTAAGGATTGCGATCGCGTACAATTTGAATTAGGTGGCCCTGCAGGCGTTCTTTGAGATCCATGCGATCGCAGATACAATGAGTACACTCAGATTATATGGGATTGAATTATGATTGGAGAAGTCAGAATCGAAAATTATAACTCCATAGGATAATTATCCTTATTCTCAGTGGGTTAGTAATTTTTTTTTGATTATACTGAAACCTCTATAAAAAATGCTGCTATTTTCTTTATTTGGAAACATGGGGCCTAGATAAATTTACATCTCTTTTGAAAAAAAACAGAGTTTTTTAAACAAAAATGGTTTAACCTTCAAAAGGATGCCGAATCCTTGATTCCCATATTTGAATTAAATGAATTTATAATTTACTCACCAGAAAACCAAAGGTTACGAGTTTGTGAAAAAGTAGGACAAATTCAACCATTAGGCATTAATGGCGAAGGCTTATTTAAACTTATAAATGTCTTGAGTGCAGACCAAAATAAAGACAAGCTTAATCTAATCAAAACACAGCTGCCATTGATAGATTAGTTTAAAGATTTTGAAATTCCTCACAATTTAGCAGCACTGCAAAATTCTATCCAAATCACACATAGGTACTTAGATACAGATTTAAGTTACTTTGACCAAAGAAGCTCGAATGAAGGATTTTTGTTTTTACTTTTTTACTTTACCTTATTCGTCAGCGATATCACACCTAAATTTTTTGCAATAGATAACATAGATGCTTCCCTCAACCCCCGATTGTGCCGCCGATTAATGCAAGAATTAGTCCAATTAGCAAAAAAACATGACAAACAAGTCATTATTACAACCCCAGGGCTATTTCATTCAGATTGAGTAGCTGATATGATAATAAACTATCGTAGTCATTCACAGGATATGTGATGTCTCAAATTGCCATTGTCGAAGCCTTTGCAGACCTACCCAATACCCGTCGAAGAGCAGGAAAACGCCATCATCAAGCACTGTGACACCGCCTTGTTTACCTTAGGTGTTGCTGCCGGAAATCGTGGATTTCTGGCGATTGGGGATTGCTTAAAAGCCCATCACGAGCAATTAGTAACTTTATTTCAACCGCCTTCGGGGCCCTTACCCTCCGGAGGGCACGATTCGGCGGACATTATTGCGGTTAGAATATCAGACTTATTCTGGTTGTTTATCGAGGTTTTTCGGGATTCAACCTTTGCCAGGAGAAACGATTGCATTGGATGGGAAAGTATTGCGCGGCTCCTATGAATGTCAAGGTGACGACCCAACAGTCGATTCCCATGCAGCAATGATGCTGGGTTTGTGCCTACATTGTAGAACGTGGGTTGATTCTCGATCCCTATGACGTAGATTCAAAAACCCATGAAATCCCGGCAATCCCTGCTTTTATTGAGCAGATGGCACTCAAAGGTGTTGTGTTCGCTTTTGATGCCATCAGCACCCAAAAAAAACTGCTCACACCATAATTGATAGTAGCAATCATTACGTGCACTCCCAGGTAATCAATCTGGATTATTGACCGCAGTACAAGCCACATTTCAAGCACAAGAAACGTCATTCCAGATTAATAAAGGGCATGGTTGGATTGAAAAACGTACCGTCAGCATCAGTCAAGACTTGACGGGAATTCCTGCTTTTCAGGGACTAAAAACCTTAATTAGAATTGCATCCGAACGCCATGTCTATCGAGCGAACATCATTGAATTATCTACCGAAACTCGCTACTACGTCACTTCATTAACTGAAACAGCAGCTTGCCTTGCTCAAAGAATTCGAGGCTATTGGGGAGTCGAAAACAAAGTCCATTATGTCCGTGATGTCACCCGGCCTAGAAGATGCTTGTCGCATTCGCACCGTTGGACTCGTTCAGTATTGGGCAATCCCACGAAACTTTGCCCTTAATTTGTATCCCGAGCATGGCTTTCAAAACATGGCTCAAGCTCAACGTCTCGCTGGCTTTAGTTGTAGCATACTCAAAGATATATTTAGAATGAAATAGCCCTGAGTATAGCAGTCGCCAAGGCCCTTTGGTCATTGCTCCCTGAGCGTAGTCGAAAGGTTCCATAACCATAAATGCTTTAACAACCTTGGCGGTTGCTATATCAGGTATTCCAACCCGATGGAGCGCTTATTTAGAATCCAAAGTCATCTCCATCAACAATTTTGTTTTAATTGTTACTTCTTCGGGCTTCCCTGCCACTTTAATGCTTATTTCAGAATTAGAATTGATAGAGACGACAGAACGAACAGGCATTAATTGATTCAGTCGCATTATAACTTCTCCCTGACCCTGAGACGCAAAATATTTTATGGCCATAGTAGAGCCAGCAGGTAATTGGGATAAAGTCAAATTTTGGGGATTTGCTTGTTGTTCTACGCTAGTTTTGAGAGTAGCAACTCCATCTTGCAAGCCAATCAATTCATAGGTAGCAGTTTGATTCACATTCATGCCACTGACATTAGATGGAAAAGAGATGCGCCATTTAGCGCCTTTCCCAACTGCTTCTGCCGGCAGAGGCGAGGCAAGCTGTTGTAAAGATTTAGACATATTTTGAACCATTTGTTTGGTGTTGTTGTCCGCTTCTTCCGGCAAAGTAAAGCTACCTCCTTTACTCGCGCCCCGACTATCCATGATGAAAGAACCTTTCAATCCAACTAACTTTTTAACTGCCGATCGCATACTATCTAGGGCCGCAGTTGGCAAATTTGGAGTATCAGCAGCAATATCGGCGCTAGCGTATAAAAAATCGTAGTGAATATCTCCATTAGTATCAAGTTTCGTGGCTTTTGTGTCTATAGTTAAGACCATTGTCGGAACTTTATTCACCTTCGTACTTCTGTCGGCTGTAGACACTTCCATCTCCATTTTTACAGCCATAGTAGTCGTTTGTTTAACACCTAAACTTGGTTTTAAACGCAACTGTTGTCGGGGTTCCACTCCGGGATTTAGCAGTTCGACTTGAACGGGTTTCGCGTCCATCCTAGGCTCGGATACGTCACCGGCTGGCTGCTGAACGACAAGTGGAATCTCAGCACTGAGGGACGCAGGAGAAAGCTCGATCGCCCATCCGGCACTTGCCAAACAAAGAGATGTAATAAACAGTGTTTTTTTCATTGACTTAATTTCCGGTTATTTGAATATTTGCCTGTTGCCACAGTCGATCGATTGTTACAAACTTGTAACCTTTATACAAAAGCAATGGAATTATTTTATCAGCAGCAGCCGCAACATCTTCGCCGCCAGAATAGCCGTCGTGGAGTACAATAATTGAACCGTTTTCTGTTTGCTGCACGACGCGGCTAGTAACTTTCATCACCCCCGGCCGCACCCAATCTTCCGGGACGACACTCCACATTACGGGACGATATTCCCACTGTTGCAATAACTCTAATGTTCGCGGCGTAAAAATGCCGTTCGGCGGCCGCACGTCGCGGATTAATTTTCGATCTAAATCGCAAGCTTTGGCAATTGCTTTCTGCGTGTCTTCTAAACTTTGTTTTAGTTCGTGGGTTTTGAGTTTGGCAAACGATACGTGCTGGTAGCCGTGGAGGCCTATCCAGTGTCCGCGATCGCACACTTCTTTAGCCGTTTCTGGATGCCTGTCCACGCAAAAACCTAGCCAGAAAAAACTAGCTTTGATGTCGTATTTATCTAAAATTTTTAACAGTTGAGGTGTGTGCTGACGGTGCGGCCCGTCGTCAAATGTTAGGGCAATTTCTCGGCTGTTGATATCTCCCGTCCACAGACATCTGGGAAAAGCAGATTTGAGGATGGGATGAACGACAGGAAACAAAGGTGCTAGTGGCATTGGTTAATGTTGCGAAAGTGCGATCGGGTAGAAATGAAGCTGCGCTACAATAAAATAAAGTTAACTCAATCGAGGTAAATATGACAACTGCCGTTGATATAGGAACGCTAATTGTCCGCACGCCGGGAACTTGCGGCGGCCGTCCCCGCATCGCCGAAACTCGAATTACCGTAGAAAATATTGCTATTGATTTCAATGCTGGGCTGACTCCAGAACAAATTCTTGATGAAAAACCGCACTTGAATTTAGCACAAATTTATGGCGCATTAGCCTACTATTATGCGAACAAAGACCAAATCGACGCGGATATAGCAGCAGAAAATGCTGAGTGGGAGCGCTTGGAAGCAGAATCTATGGTAGGTAATGTATCGTGACTCAAATTCGTTTGTATCTAGATGAAGATATTCAGAAACAAGCTCTGATATTGGCTCTGCGAAATTCTGGAATAGACGTGTTGACTACCTCAGAAGCTAACAGAGTCAGCTATGTAGATGAAGAACAGCTAATTTGGGCAACTGAGCAAGGGCGAGTCATTTACAGCTTTAATAGGAGAGATTTCAGCAGTTTGCACAGTCAATTTTTAGCGGAAGATAGAAATCATGCCGGAATCATTATTGCACAACAACAGCGTTACTCAGTGGGCGAGCAAATGCGAGGAATTGTGACTATGATGGCTACTAAATCAGCAGAGGAAATGATAAATAACTTGGAATATTTGGGGACTTATATCAGAGATGAATAAGTCTTTGTCAGAGTTGAACGATCGCCAATTACAAAATTCCTTAACTCTTTTGATAGAGCCTCAAACTATCTCCGATCGCATTCACCTCTATCTCAAGATCGATGCGATCGCCCTACAGTGTCCTCCTATACTAAATACCAGCACAACTAATCGACAAACCATCAAGGAGAAACAATGACAGAGGAATATCTAGCAGAACGCACAGTTTCAGCCGTATTTAAGGAAGAAGAACAATTAGACGGCGTAATTCGGCGGTTGCTCGATCGCGGAGTCTCCCGCGACCACATCTCCGTAATGGGCAAAAACTTTCAGTCTAAAACTAAAATTGCCGGCTTTCTGACTAAAAAAGATGTAATTTTAGGAGGCTTGCGAAGCGGGGCGATTTTTGGTTCCTTATTCGGTTCTTTTTTGGGTTTGCTAACTGGCGTGGGCGTGCTGTTTATTCCCTTTGTCGGTGCAGTAGTATCCGCAGGCCCGCTGGGTGCTGTACTGTTGGGTGCAGCTAGCGGCGCGATCGCAGGTTCGGCCGGTGCTGGTCTAGTTTCCGCTTTAGTCGCTTTGGGAATGCCCGAAGAGAAAGCAACTATCTATCAAACCCGCGTTGAAGCAGGCGAATTTCTCGTGATGGCAGAAGTCGCCGCAGATAAATCGGGCGAATTTCAACTATTGCTAGAAAGTGCAGGTGGCGAAGAAGTTTCAGTTAGCGAGATGACGCTGCCGCGCGCCGTCAAAGGTCGCTGCAACAGTCCGGCAGACTTATCTCCAGAAGTGCGATCGCACCTGTCGGAAGCAGCACAAAAAACCTTCATCGAATCCTACAACACCGCATTTGACGAAAGCAACGACTCGATACAAGCAGAACACACCGCCTGGGAAGCCATTCACCAGCAGTACGAAGAAGATGAAACCGGCGTTTGGACTAAGCCTTTAGCGAAAGTCTAGTCTTGCAATCGCGCAGTAAACTAATAAAAAACACCATCAAGCCTCTAGAACTGCTGTTCTGGAGGCTTTGAAGATTTTAGATTTTAGATTTAAAAATGGTGCACAACTTAATTCGTAAAGACTTGGAAATTACCGAAAGTCTCATTACTTTTTGAAAGTGATATAGCAATCCTAAATCATTTGTGAATTTCTTAGTCCCTCCCCTTGGTAAGGGGAGGGTTGGGGTGGGGTAAAAAATTTACGACTAATTTAGGATTGCTATATTGCATTAGGTTGCGTTATCAACTACAATCTACAGGCTTACAATTTAAAATTGAGTTAAGCAAATGCAAAAATACGTTTGTACAGCTTGCAATTACGTCTACGATCCAGAAGTAGGCGACCCCGACGGAGGCATAGCTGCCGGTACTGCCTTTGAAGATATCCCCGAAGATTGGGTTTGTCCCACTTGCGGGGTGGCAAAATCCGATTTTGAACCAGAAGAATAAGCGAGAAAAAATTTGTCCGATCGAATCCTCAAAATTACAGTCATAGGTGGCGGTGCAGCGGGTTTTTTTAGTGCAATTACCTGCGCGAAAACCTACCCCCAGGCCCGCGTCACTTTACTAGAAGCTGGCCGACAAGTCCTAGCAAAAGTTCGCATCTCCGGTGGCGGGCGCTGCAACGTCACTCATGCTTGTTTTGACCCCGGTGTTTTAGTGCAGAATTACCCCAGAGGAGGGAAAGCTCTGCGCGGTGCTTTTACTCGATTTCAACCCCGCGATACTGTTGATTGGTTTGCCAGTCACGGTGTGAAATTGAAAACAGAAGAAGATGGGCGAATGTTTCCGATTACAGATGATTCGGGGACAATTGTTAACTGTTTGATCCGAGCTGCTGAGGATGCAGGTGTGAAAATTCGCACGGGCGATGCAGTCGTTTCAGTACATAAATTAACTGGCAATAACGCAGAGGGCGAACAAGGGGGCACTGCCCCTACGGATGAAACTAGATTTGAAATTGAGTTGAAATCCGGGGAAAAATTGCAGTGCGATCGCATTCTGCTCGCTACAGGTAGCAATCCGTCGGGTTTTAAGTGGGCAAAAGAGTTAGGTAATACTGTAGAACTGCCCGTTCCTTCTCTATTTACTTTTAATATTTCTGACAGCAGAATCAAAGATTTAGCCGGAATTTCGGTTCCTAATGCTAAGGTGAAATTGCCGGGAGCTAAATTAGAACAAAGCGGGCCTTTGCTAATTACTCACTGGGGTTTAAGCGGGCCTGCTGTACTCAAACTTTCGGCTTGGGGTGCGAGATTTTTGCACGATCGCCATTATAAAACATCTGTGCTGGTTAATTGGCTTCCCCAGTACAATGCGGAGGTTTTGCGGCAGCAACTGCTAGCGGTTAAATCGCAGTTGTCGCACAGATCGATCGCCTCTAGCTGTCCGTTTCCAATACCGCGCCGCCTCTGGGAACGTTTGACAAGTTCGATCGGCATTGACGAACAAAAACGCTGGGCCGACTTATCCAACAAAATCCTCGATCGCCTCCTGCTAGAACTCATTCAAGGCGAATATCAGATTTCTGGAAAAGGCGCATTTAAGGAAGAATTCGTCACCTGCGGCGGTGTTAACTTAAAAGAAGTCGATTTCAAAACAATGGAAAGCCGCCGCTGTCGGGGACTTTTCTTTGCTGGCGAAATCTTGGATATCGACGGCGTGACGGGTGGTTTCAACTTCCAAAGTGCGTGGACTACGGCGTGGTTGGCTGGAATCGCGATCGGCAAATCGGACGATTTGGGATTGTAGATTGGGGATTTGGGATTTGCGATACAGTCAGAAACCGGGTTTTTTGGGAAAATATAGGTTTATACCCGCAGATTTGGTAAAAAACCCGGTTTCTCTCAGGTAAAGGCGGGGAGTGGCGATCGGGAACCTGACTTGTGAGATTAGATCGGACGATCGCGCTTTCAACCGCTGCTATACAAACAATAAAATCGGTTTGCAGTAAGGACTTTAGTCCTGATGGACTCAAAGACAAAAAGAAGATTCAAGTCCTCTCGATCGAACTAAATGAGTGTAGAGATTCATCCCGAAACCGATTCAAGCCAAGCAATCAAATCCTCTTGACTGCTAAAATCCAACAAATTTTCACCTAAATCATCCAATTGTTCGGGAGATAGCTGCTGGATGCGAGTTTGAATTTCCGGCGAAACCTCACCTGTGCGCCGCGCTATTTGACGCAGAATTAATGCTATCTGTCCTTCAATTATGCCTTCTTTGCGGCTTTTAGTAATAGCACCGCGCTGGTCTTCAAAAAACATTTCTCGCTTTTCTAATTCGGCTAATTCATCAACGCTTAAATTAGTTTTGCTGGCGATGGAAAAAGCTGTATTAATTTCTGGTATTGATGCAAATTTTTCGGGAATTTCATCAAGTTTAGTAGCGTTTTTGATAAAATAAACCCAGCTTTGAATCAGGTTTTCGACTTGCTCCAGTTCTTTATTAAATTTCGGCAGTTCTACAAAAAATAATTCTATTTCTCTGTAATATTCGATGTTTTCTTCAACTTCTTTAAAAACAAAATGGGTGAGAAATTTTTCGGTATTTTCAAACAGCACAAAATCTGTAATTGTTAAAGCAATCACAGGATTTAATTTTGAGTAGCCTTCTCTCGGTTTGAGCTGAGTCGCGTAGGTTTTGGCTGCATTGTATATGACACGCTTAGTAAAAGCTTCTACATTAATTACCTGCATTTTGATAATGACAGTTTTGTTGCCTGTAATTTTGGCTTTGACATCCAGGTAAGTGTCTTTTAAACCAGTTATGCTTGGTGCGGCGTAGGGGTCGATGATTTCTAAATCTTGAATTGTCGGCTGTGCGTTGTAGAGCATCGCATTCAGGAAGCTAATCAAAACTTCTTTGCTCTGAGGCGAAGCAAAAATCTTTTTGAAGCCAAAATCTGTTTTAGGATTGATGAATGTCATAATTGGTAACGGGTAAGGGGGAATTAGTAATCGGTATTTTATTGCGATAATTAGATCACAAAATTCCTTCCATTTCTAAATCTTCAATTATCTGCAATCCGCGCGGGTCGCCGACTCGCAACAGGGAAGATTTTGCATCTTCCCGCACGCCCATATCTGCATCTTCTTCTAAAGATTCAATTAAAGCGTCGATCGCCCCAGCGTACACTACATTATTCGGCAATTCCCGCGCCAGTTGTCCGATCGCCCAAGCAGAGTTGCTCCGCACAGCAGATACAGCATCTCCCCGCAGCGATTCAATAAGCGGCGGAATCGCTGCAATCACCACATAGTAACCAACTTTTGCCATTTGACCCAGAGAACTCGCCGCCCACAAACGTACCGCCGAAATATCAGTTCTCAAAGCATCAATTAAAGATGGCAAAGCGCGGGGATCGCTGCAATTTCCCAGGGCCCAAACTACCCCTTTGCGAACGTAACCGTTCCAGTCGCAGTTAAGCTGCTCGATGAGCGGTTCCACAGCATCGGGACTCGGATTTCGCCCCAAAGCATAGGACGCGCTTACCCGCACCAAGGGGCAACCGTCTCTCAACAAATTAATTAAATGCGAAATCGCGCGATCGTCCTGCAATTCGCAAAAAGCCCGCGCCGCAATCATCCGGTGCTGAGGTTCCGGGGATTCCAGCAAAGGCAGCATTTCCTCTGGATCTGGCAGCGGGGGTTCGGATACGTCAAATCGATCCAAAGGGCTTTCCAGTTCCGTCTCAGTATCAAGGGTGTTGGGGTAGTCGTTATTGTTCATAAAAAAACTTTACCGCACTGAGGATGCTACGGGTGCAACTGAGTCAGCCGTCAAAGTGATTTGTTCATCCAGACAGAATGGCTTTGATAGCCTAACTTTTGATAGAGATTCATAGCAGGCTGATTGCTCAAAAAAACTTGTAAACCAATTTGCCGATCGCCCCTGGAACGTGCCCAATTTTCAGCATGAATCACTAAAGCTGCACCGAGTCCCTGACGGCGGTGTTCCGGCGCGATGTATAGCAAAAAAATGTGACCGTGGCGCAATCCAGTGGTTTGGTCGATCGCATTTCCCAGCCACAAACATCCGACAACCGATTTGGAATTTGGCGCTGGAGATTTGGGATTGAGATACTGCGAGGGAAGCACGGGCAAACTTTCTTGCTCTTGGGGGCTGTTTTTCAGGCACTCTATCCACCAAAGCGGCGTCTGGTTAGAAAAATACTGTTCGACAGTTTGAGACAAATGTCCCAATTCCCCATCCGGGTAAAGCTCTCGGTAAGTCCGGTGCAGGAACTTTACCAGTTTTGCCCGATCGAGTCCCGATCCCGATCGCAGCGCGTAGCCCGGTATTAGTTGAGCAGACATCAACGGACTCGGACACCGAGAGCGACATCATTTAGGCCCAAGAAAATTGGATTCACCACTGCTGCTTGCTTTTGGGGGATCTCTTCCTCAATCGGTGCCGGGGCAGCCATGTCAGCCGGCAAAAAGATGCGAGCGCTGACTGATACCAGAGCTACGAAAAATATTAATATCGCTATAAAGGGAGCAATGTATTGACGAATGATAGCCATAACCGCAAAAACTTAATTCTTGAGTTGATTTTATCAATTGTACCATACAAATCTTGTCAGCTATAATGCTGCCATTGGACAATTAGCTCTCAAAAAGAGCGATCGCCAGTACCAACAAACACAAAATATAAGATTATGAGTGCCTCGCCAGCAGTTTATGAAGCTCTAGCTAAGTCAATTGTTTTTTTGAATCAAAAGCCCAACGCGCAGAATGACGTGGCGCGTTTCCTGGATACTAACGGCTACTATATCGATCGCATATTCGACGACCGAGAAACTGGATTTTATGCGATCGGCTTCGGTTCCTCCGACTCCCGAAATCCGCCAGTCCTCGTATTTAGAGGTACAGATTTCATCGACGGCGATACTATGTTTTCCGACTCCCGCGACATCGGCTTACCAGAATTTGAAAAAAACAAAGATAGCATCAAAAGCTGGCTCACAGAAATCGGTCAAGATACTGCTAAAAACCCCAGCAAATTATTGCCCGATATCGTCGGTCACAGTTGGGGCGGAGCGATCGCTCAAATCACAGCCACCGAATACACATCTATCACCGGCGACATATTTACCTTCAACTCTCCCGGAGTCTCAACCACTACATTCAACGCTTTTCGGAAAAATCTCAGCAGAGTTGGCAACAAAAATGTCAATCACTACATTGTCAGCGGAGATTTCGTCAGCTTGTTTGGCGAAGCATTTATACCGGGAAAAGTATTTATCCAAAATTTTACAGATCCGAGCATTAATCCCTTAACTGTTTTGGCAAAACATCGAACAGAAAATTTATTAAGCGCTCCGCCCGCAGATTTTTTCCAGAGGCAAATTTCCGTCGAAGACTTAAACCAACCCGACTTTGCTTATAACGACAACGACTCAGATTTTAACGAATTTATCGCAGCGCTAAATTTTGCCCTGCCCAGTGTGTCAATAGCAATGAGAAAGAGATCGG
Organism: Microcoleus sp. CZ3-B2; assembly: GCF_036705055.1. NCBI lineage: Bacteria > Bacillati > Cyanobacteriota > Cyanophyceae > Oscillatoriales > Microcoleaceae > Microcoleus > Microcoleus sp. CZ3-B2. Next base: position 99,729 of record NZ_JAUBTN010000004.1, read on the forward strand.
GTGTAGAGAGTTTGAGAACAGCACCAGAATTTTCTTTTGTGCAGTTAATCAGAGAAATACAATACGGTTTAGCTCCTCTGCAATCGAATTATTTATTGGGCGACATTCGCAACAATACTGCTACCGGTGGCAAGGGCGAGGATACCATGATCGGCAGCAGAGGTAACGATACTCTCAGAGGAAATCGAGGTAATGACAGCATCACCGGTGATGAGGGTGACGACTTCTTGTACGGCGGCAGAGATAACGATTATTTGGAGGGTGGCGACGGAAACGATTTGATGTCCGGCGAGTTTGGCAACGATATTTTGATCGGCGGTGCGGGGCGCGATCGCTTTGTATTGGAATCCGGCGGCGGAGGCGATGTAATTGTCGATTTTAAAAAGGGTGAAGATTTAATTGCACTATCGCGGGGGCTAACTTTTCCTCTAATTATAGTCCGCCAAGGTGGTGAGGGAGCTGTAATTTCTATCCCAATTACTGGCGAAATTCTGGCTACTCTCACAGGCGTGTCGGCTAGCGAGATTACTCAGTCTGATTTTGTGCAGCTTTAGTACGAGAAAAATTTGTAGTTTTGGTATAGCCTTTCTCAAAAAGATGAGGTACTATCCGGCATTGAGCATGGGGCATACCTCACTTTTTTGAGAACCGCTATATCGTAAAAGCGAACAAACCTTAGCAAAAAATATGACGTATTTTTTGCTAAGTTTTATTGGCTTTTTTGGTTATGATTTTACAATTTTATAACTACAAAATTGGATAAATTAATATTGTTAATTAATCAAATTTACAGTAAAATCAATTAACCAGGTTAAACACTAATGCCCAATTCAAATACAGGAAATAAAAAATATGCCTTCCTCCCCCGCCGTTTACGAAAATTTAGCGAAACAAGTTGCTTACATAGATGACAACCCCCAGTTTCAAACTGTAGTTCAAACTGGTTTGAGCGCTGCCGGCTACCAAATCGATCGCACCTTTGACGATCCGACAACTGGGTTTCACGCGATCGGCTTAATATCCACCACCCCAGACAAACCGCCAGTTCTCGTATTTCGGGGCGTTGACCAACCGCTCGACGAAGTTGCCAACACAGACCCGCGAGGCATCGGTTTCAACCAATTTGAAGCCAACAAACAAGCCCTAGGAAATTGGCTGACAGAAATCGGTCAAAATACAGCCAAAAATCCCGGCCGCTTGCCACCAGACGTTCTCGGACACAGCTTGGGCGGTGCCTTAACCCAGCTAGCCGCCAGCGAATTCACATCTGCGATCGGAGATGTGGTGACATTCAATTCTCCCGGAGTCGATCAAAGCACAGTCAATACTTTTACACAGAAAGCCGGTACCAGCAAAAATGTAACTCACTACATTGTTAGCGGCGACTTTGTGAGTTTGGGAGGAGAAGCTTTTCTGCCAGGAAAAGTGTTTTTACAAACATTTACCAACCCGATTATTAACCCGCTATTAGTTCTAGAAAAGCACACGCAAACAGGTTTATTAACAACTCCTCCTCTCGGTTTTACTCAAACAGAAATTTCTGCCAACCAATTGAGCAGCCCAGAGTTTACTTTTACAGATTCAGATTATTTAGAACTGCTAGCTGGCGTAGACTTTGTGCTGCCAGAATTGGGAGCTGCCCTGCAATCGCGCAGCACCTTCGAGCAATCGAGAAACGCTCCGGGAGCATCCTTTTTCGGAAACATTCTGGCCATCCAAAATGCTCTCAACCAATCTCAACCTAATTATTTATTAGGCGACGATGCCAACAATACAGCCACAGGTTTTGGCGGCGACGATATTATTATTGGTAACGGGGGAAATGACACTCTCATCGGCAGTCGCAACAATGATATTATCAGCGGTGGCACCGGCAACGATCAGCTATTTGGCGGCAAAGGAGATGATAATTTGGATGGGGGAGATGGGGACGATACACTTGTTGGTGGAATTGGTGCCGATATCTTAATTAGTGGCCTTGGACGCGACGTATTAGTGTTAGGAGCCGGCGCAGGTACAGATACAATTATAGACTTTCAACAGGGTCAAGATTTAATCGGTTTGACCAAAGGTTTGACTTTCAACCAACTGAAAGTTACTCAAGGCGATGTTTCAACAACGATCGAAATTGCCAGTAACGGCGAAGTTCTTGCCAGTATTCCTGGCATTTCAAGGAGTCCGCTAACAGCTAGCGATTTTATTGCGATTTAGTTCGCGGCTGGCCATACAGATATTCGGTAGGGACACAACATTGTTGTGTCCTTATTTTATGAACGCAAGCGCACATAATTTATACTCCAATACGCTTGGGATAAGAATAATCTGATTTCCTTTCACAAGTCGGGAACTCTCATAAATGCGTGAAATGAAATTCGTCGGAAAGCGCTAACCCAAGCGTATTGATTTATATTCATTCCATGATTACAAACATCAATATTCCTCTAGGGAGGGGTTCACCGAAATCTCCAAAAGTAGTGCAGACATTGGTAAACCCGACCCGCCCGAATATTATAGTTATAGCGATCGCACTTGATATTAATCGAAATCGTCCAGTCCAGGTCTGGGCATGGATGCTAGTTTTTTCTCATCTTCTAGGGGCAGAAAGAAAATCGTCAGCATACCGGGAATCACAGCCAGCGCGCTCATCAAAAAATAATTTTGATAGCCGAGACTCGCCTGCAAGTAGCCGCTAAAAACGCCCGGAATCAGCACTCCAGCGGCCATAAAAGCCGTTGTAATTGCATAGTGGGATGCTTCGTATTCAGGGCGGACAGTCCGCATCAAGAACACTGTATAGGCAGCTACGCCAAGTCCGTAAGTAAATTGCTCGATCGAATTTACGGCATAAGCCCATTCAATCCCCGGTTGATTGATAGCCAATAGCCAATAAAGCACGTTAGTCGAATTTTGCAGAATAGCCGTCGGCCACATCCATTTTTTCAATCCTTGTTTGGCAATTAAATAGCCGCCCAGCAACCCTCCTATTAACAGAAACATTACCCCTAAAGTACCGGATAATAAGCCCATATCCGACGTAGAAACTGCTAATCCTCCTTTCTCAACTTTATCCATCAAAAATGGAGGAGCCATTTTAAACGTCAAGGCATCGCCCAAGCGAAAAATCAAGACGTAAGCCACAATCCAACCTATTTTATCTTGCTGAAAATAAGTTTTAAATGCTTCAATAAAGCTGGTTCTTTGTTGAGGAGTGTCGGATTCCAGAGCGTAATTGCGAGGATAGGGAAGATACCACCGCTGAAAGAGATATATCAGCACAAACATAATCGCACAAATGCCAAAGGCTGTCGCCCATCCGTAGTTAAGCGCCGACACGCTAAAATCCGAACCGAAAAGTGACAGCGGAATGTTTTGATATATTTTGGTGTCGCCTGTATTTCCGGTCACTAAATGGTTTTCGGCCAGTTTCCCGGCTAAGAACACCAATAAACCGCTACCGGCAATGACAGCACCTCTATAAGCCGTGTTGCGAACCCCGACAAATAGTGCTTGTTGGTCTTTATTTAGAGTGTTTAAATAAAATCCGTCAATGGCGATGTCGTGAGTAGCTGACACAAAGGCGATCGCCGTAAAGATCACAAGTGATATAATAATTGGTGCAGGCGTTAATACACCAAAAGCCAGGAAAGCAAACAGAAAAGCACAAATGATTTCGGTGGTTAAAATCCACTTGCGTTTGGTGGAATACAAATCAACTACTGGGCCCCACAAACCTTTTAAAACCCAAGGAAAAGACAACAGACTTGTCAATCCGATCAATTCGTTGCTGGTTCCCATACCTTTCAAAAAAATCACCGACATTAAATTAACGACGGTGTAAGGGAGACCTTGAGCGAAGTATAATACTGATACCCACAATCCAGCGTTATGCTTTTTTTCCATTGCAGAGATATTTTACCTAGTTACTTATTTGATTTACTGAGTGCGATCGACAATTCCGGTCAATTCAACCCCTGGCATCACAGTATATGCCATTCCGATGCCAGCGGCAGCCATATAAATAGTGCATTTTAGCATCATTCTGGCTCAAAACTATTTTCATTTTTTGAATAAGCCTGCAAAAATTTTTATCCGTTAAAAGAAACGAGGTAAGCCCGAACATTCTTGTTCCAGTCATAAGTGCCATAGGTTCGCAGCAGTTCCAAAGCACTTTCTTCTATCTGATATGCAGTTTTTGGACTATTCACCGGACGTTCGGGACTGTCAGGATTAACAACAATTAAACCTGCATCTAGAAACTGATGCACAGTCTGGCGGCGCACAGTTTCCCGCGTATTTGGTGCATATTTTTTACTGTACTCCTCCTCCATAAATTCCATAATTGGTGTGATTCCCCGAAGTGGAGATTTTGCCAATTCCCAAGCATCCTTTGGCTTGAGGTCAAGCAAAGCCAGAAGGGTTAAGGCGGAACGTTCGTTAAGCTGACCTTTGGGAAAACCCAGCGCTGCAAGTATTTCTAGAGATTCATCAATACGGTTCTTGATTGTCATTGGGCTATTTTCTAACGGATTGGTCGCCTTCAGCAGTTGTGTCTCGACAAGTCGATCGAGTTCCCGCTGTGTAGGAAATATTTCTCTTATTTGAGCGCCAAGTAAAAGTAATTGCTCTAGATTAGGATACTTCAAATTGCGTAAATCCGTAGCATTAACTTGAGTGTGTCCGTTGAACAGTCGGAAAAACCCATCTACCAAACTCGAATTTAGATAAACAGTCAATCCCCGCGCTAGAGTGAGGTCTAATCCGCGTCCTTGTTGGTGAAAGTAATTTAAATGGTTTTCAAAACCAACGCTAGAATTATTAATTTTGTCGGAATCCCAAACAACTGCAACAATTCGCTTTTGTTCTTCCTTTGACGAAAAGCGCTTGGTCAAAACATAATGTTCGTTGGGTACGAGGAGTGCAGCAGTTTTTTCGGTAATTGCTAAAGCTTGGTGCTTTTTGGTGGCGGTGGGATATTCAACAAACCCAGCCGATAAATGGGCTGGATAAATCAGTGGAACTGCATCTTTTTCTAGTTCTAGCCGCAAGTCAGAACCAACGCGAAAATCTACAACTTTTCCGGTGGAAACTGTCAAACCTAATTCTTGTAGCGTGCAAGTAAATTGAGCCATTTGCTCAACTAATTGCTGGCTGAGGGCATCGGGCAAAATCCGAATAAATTGCTCGGAATCTTTGGGGTTAACTACATCAGTATATCGTATATTATGACACAAAATTAGATCGGCATCAGCACTGTTACTTGAGGTAATCGTTACAGTATCTGGCTTTTCTATTTGTTTTGTAGCGCGCACAATAATTGTTTCTTGCAAAACAGCATCATCGCGAAATATTTCCTGTCGCGATTCAAAGATATGTATTTGGCGTAAAGCCATCATTTGTAGGAAGACTTTACGAAAATCTCGAAAGTATAAACCGTTGCAACAACTGCGGGGAGTAATTGACACTAATTCACCGTTTGGTTTGAGCAAGCTAGCGGCGGCAATCATAAAACCAGTGTAGAGATTGCCGGTTTCTACTCCTATAGAACGCAGCCAGGTACGCACTTGGGATTTAGCTGGGATTTTAGCATAGGGAGGATTGATGATTGCATGGGTGAATTCCAGTTTTTTTGAGTTTGTAAATAGATTGGAATTCAACATTTCAGCAGTTTCTTGAATAAAGTCTACTCTGCAAATTTTACTGGTAAAAATTATGCCAAAGTTCTGACATTCAATTCTGCACAATTCTAAGGTTTGTTTGAGGTAGTCAATCAAAATAATATCAATTTCATAAGCTGTTACCTGCATGGTTTGCGGTTTGTTTGGGCGCTGGCAAAGCTCGCAAACAACGGCTGCTATCAGGGAACCAATTCCTGCACCAGCATCTAAAAGCGATATATCGGGACAGTTAAATTCAAACATTCCCGCCATCAAACTTGCGACTGAGGAAGGTGTTAAAAATTGTCCTTTTTCTCCTCTCTGGTTTTGCTGCAGTTTTTTGGTTACTTCTAACCGCAGGAGGTCTACTCGATCGAGTAAATTGTTGGCTGTTGTGTTGCTGTCGCCCGGAATGGCTAGGGTTGGAAATTGTGGTGCTATCATTTGTTAAGAAAAGTGCGTTAGTGAAGCCCGCCCCTGCGGGGGCTGCGCCAACGAAGAGGATCGCCAGTTTAGTTTATTTTCGTCCCAAATTGGGATCTATAGGCTATCATGGTAGCATTCTAATCTCTTCCCCTAACAGCAAGAGGCAGCCATGAATCAAGAAAATGTGACGTTTCCAATTGATAGCGAAAAAAAAGAGGCGCTGAGGGCGATCGCTACTGTTATGGATCGGGATCTCAGTTATGTTTTGAATGAAGCCATCGCTTCTTATCTGGAGATTTATCAATGGCTGCTAGATGAGATTAACAAAGGGGTTGCCGAGGCCGAAGCTGGAGACTTTGCCGGCGATGATGAAGTCCAAGCAGTTTTTGCCAAATTGACTAATGAAAATTAAGTGGCTGCGACAAGCTTTGCGAAATCTAGAACAGGCTCACGCATATATTGTCAAAGACAATCCAGAGGCAGCAAGGCAATTAATTTTAAGGATTCAGAGTGCTGCAGGTCAACTCGCAGAGTTTCCTTTTACGGGCAGAGTTGGTCGCGTAGAATCTACTAGAGAACTTGTCATTTCCAATACATCTTATCTTATCATCTATCGAGTAAAAGAAGAAAGTGTAGAAATTCTCCGAGTCCTTCACACATCAAGAAAGTATCCAGAAAATTAGGTGATGTTTTCGATCGCCTGTTCAGTGTATTTTCGCCAAAAATCTCACGGATGTGCGAAAATGTCAAGCGCACTCTAAAATATATAACTTATCCAAAAGTATGTTGACTGTTCATATAGCTAGAGCGCAAGGTAGCTAACGATGACACAAACTGAAACCAAGCGTTATAATTTTACTTAAATATCTAACTGTAAATGATGACAACTATCAACTGGGGTCAAGTTTTAGATAGCATTCCAGAGAATGCCATTGAAGCGATCGTCAACTCTCAATTTGTGTCGGTTCTAATAGAAGCACTTGGATTCACTAAAAATGACCAGTTTCCACAGTTTCCAACAGGTCAGGGTGCTCAGAAAGTAGATTTCGCAGCGCGTAAAAATACTGAGAGTGAGAAGTTTTTGTTCTCTCCTGTCGCTCCCTACTTACTTGTTGAAGGCAAGGGACGGGCAATAGCGACAGGAGCTAAAATTAACTTAGCGGAAGGTACTCCCAAATATAACGAGTCTAGGGAACAGATTAAAAGATATCTGCTATCTCCTAAATGTCAAACGGCTCAATGGGGCATTATTACCAATGGCATTCATATCCAGTTATTTCGGAGGCATGGGAAAGTTGTAATTCCAGCAACTGCTTGCACTCTGATTAACAAAAGTAATATTAGTGCCACTGTCCAACATATCAAATCTTTGATTGACAACCCGCCCCAGGCATTGACGGTTTGTATCTATAACAATAAAGGAGGAGTGGGCAAAACGACAACAACGCTCAATTTAGCCTCAATTTTGCGAAAAGATAAAAAGAAGGTTCTAGTAGTTGATTTTGATTCACAAAGAGATTTAACTAGAACTCTTGGGCTAGACGTAGGAGCTATTACTTTATCTGACTGTCTGACTGATACAAAAGCAGATGTTAACAAAACAGTTGTTCATTTTACTCACATTGACAAGCCAGGAAAAATCATACATTTTTTTGACGTGATTCCATCAAGTGAGGACATGGAAGACTTTACAGATCAGCGTCTAGCTGAATCAAAAATTCAAAAAGGTGCAAAAAGATTGCGAGATATCCTTAAACCTTTTGTTTTTAAATATGATTACATATTGATTGATTGCCCTACCCAATGGTTATTTTTCAGCCAAAGCAGTGTTTATGCCTCTGATGTTGTTCTCATCCCTACCAAGCATAATGGATTAGCCTCACTACACAATGCAGCTAGGGTGATTACGCAGTTTATTCCTGAAATTAAAAAAGTAAGAGCAGATGGTGGGCCAATTGCCCTACCAATCTTTTTCAATGGAGAGAAGCTCACAGATCCTGCCCTTCAGACAGCCAATCAGGAAATTGGAAAAATAATTGATCAAGCTAAAAAAGATGGTTTTGATCTGCTACCATATTATTGGCCTAAATCTACAAGTGGAAAAGATATTAAAACTATCTTCAGTATTCCCAGTTATGCTAGTGTTGCTAATGCTGCCTTCTCTCACATTCCCGCTGTCTTTCTCAACAAGATCGCTTTAGAACACTATTCGGGTCTAATTAAGGAGTATTTCTTAGAATGAGTAAGTATGATGACATCGGTAAGCTGATGCACCTGCCATTAGCTGATATTGAACCAGGAGAACCCTGCTCTGAATCAGAGTTTATCATCACCGCCGCAGCCGAGGCAGTTCTGCAAGCTGGCGGACACAATTGGATTCCTGTGATTGTTAAAGAAACAGGTGATTATCAATATCAAGTAGTCAGCAATTCGTTTATTTATGCAGTCGCTCAACAAGCTGAACTAGAGCGAGTCTGGTGCATAATCATTGAGCCAGAATCTAAAAACATTGAGCAAGCTAAAATTCTGGCAAGGGAAACAATACCAAAAGTTAACTTGAACACAGCATCAAGAGATACTATTCTCGCTGCACTTAGATATTTGGTTGCAGAACCAGGAAGTGCATTGAAGGGATTGGATGTTATTGTAGCAGCTAATCGCATTTCAGCAGCCAATCGGGAAACCTGGTCAAACTTTAACCCTATTATCAGCTTAAAATGTGCCATTACTAAGGGTAAAAAGTTGGATGCACTTGCCAAAGTCTTCTTTCTCTCGCCTGCTCCAGTTGCACCGCCACCGCCAGCACCTGAAATAGTCAGTGTGAAACGTGCATCAAGAGATGAAATTTTCGATCGCCTCAATTACTTATCCACTAATAAAATAGGAGGCTTTGAAAATATCGATGCCGAAAAAACAGCCGATGCTATCTTCACCGCGAATAAAGGCAAGTGGAAAAGCCTAACTCCAATTTCCAAACTTGAATGCGGCATTGATACAGCAAAAATGAAAATCATTAAAACGCTATTTAGCCTGTAAAACTAGGTTCAATCGGGTGGCTAATTCATCCGATCGCCCTTCCAGAACAAAGTTTCGCCCTATAAGTTGCTCTAACGCAAAGATGTGCGAAAATGTCAACCGGACTCTCAGACCAAAAGTCCGTAAAAGACAGTTCAACGCTCTCTCACACATTGTTCATGCGTACACACAAAACATTCTTTTTGTCAAGCCTGTTCGCGATCGGCTTAACAATTAGTTTTCTGCTGATTCCCGGCTGGTTCTCAAACCTCCCAAACCGGGCTAACGCCACACTTCCGCCGCAAACCGCCGAATTTCGGGCTTTCTGGGTGGACGCATTCAATCCAGGTTTCAAAACGCCTCAAGAAGTCACCAAGTTGATTGCAGACGCACAGCGGGCCAATGCAAACGCGATCGTCGCCCAAGTCCGCCGCCGGGGCGATGCTTTTTACACCAGCGCGATCGAACCCCGCACCACCGATCCCAACGTTCCCCCCGGTTTCGATCCCCTCCAAGATTTGATTGACAAAGCCCACGCCGCAGGCATTGAAATCTACGCTTGGATGGTGACGCTGCCGGTGGTTTCTGGCGGCAAACTTCCCGCCGGTCATGTTTGGCAACAACACGGATCTTCAGTCGCAGGCAGAGATAATTGGGCGATGTTGACTTCCAGGGGGGAATCGCCCGGTTTCCTCGATCCCGGCCATCCAGACGCTTTAGATTATACAGTTTCCGTCTATTTGGACTTGCTGAAGCGCTACGATGTAGACGGCGTGCAGTTGGATTACATCCGCTACGGCGGCCCGAATTGGGGCTACAATCCTACTTCGATCGCCCGTTTCAACCAGCAAAACGGTCGATCGGGCAAACCCGCACCTACAGATCCCGCCTGGATGCAGTGGCGGCGCGAACAAGTGACAAATTTAGTGCGGAAGCTATACGTAGAAGCCCTGGCGATTAAACCGCGCGTGAAAATTACTGCGGCGACAATCGCCTGGGGAGACGGCCCGAAAAGCGATCGCGACTGGATGCAAACGCAACCTTACAAAGAAGTTTTGCAAGATTGGCGCGCTTGGCTGGAAGAAGGTATTCTCGACATGGCGATGCCGATGACTTACCAGCGCGAATACAAGCGATCGCAAAAACTCGCCTATGACAACTGGATCGAGTACGCCAAAAACCACCAGTACAACCGCCAAATTGCGATCGGCCCCGGCAATTATCTCAATTACATCGAAGACACCCTCTCGCAAGTCCGTCGCGCCGAAGCCTCCTCAGCCCTTGGGAATCACGTTGCGGGTACTGTGCTGTATTCCTACGCTAGCAGCAACCTGTACACCAACGTCGAACTGCGATCGGGCGGCAACAGCAGAGATTTACCCCGCCAGCCTTGGAAATACCTGCCGAAAAGCAACGATCTATTTTACACCGCCCTCTCGCAGCCGAGTCAATACGTTGACGGCGCTACGGGCAGAACAATTCAAACTCAGCCGGTGTGGGCCATGCCGGCAGCGGTTCCCGATATGCCTTGGAAGTCGCGGCCTACTGCTGGGGCGATCGCCGGAAATTTGCAGCAGTGCGAACGAACTTGCGACGGTGCGAGTTTGACTTTGCAGGCGATCGATGCTAGCAGCAAGGTGCGGCAACTGCGTGCCGATGGTAAAGGATGGTTTGGGGCGATCGAGCTTTCGCCCGGTTCATATCAGTTGAAAGTTGACGGAAGTCAGGTTCAACAAACAGTTGATGTTGTCGCCGGTGAAGTTACAAAAGTTAATTTCGCCAGTTTGTAGTTTGTGGGGTTCCCAGCGCATACCTTACTAATTTTTTGATTGATTGCAGATATGTAGGTTGGGCAGAGTGAAACGCAAGTTCATTCTTGGACTCAACCTACATTTTTTTTATTAACCGCAGAGGGCGCAGAGGGCGCAGAGGGAGATCGGAGAGAGGCAAGGGTTTAATCAGTTACGGGGCAATTCTTAGGTCGGTGAGTGAAGTAGGATTTACTCAGAAGTGTTAAAATTAAATTATCCTGGATTGAAGTGCGCTATTGTCGGTGAAGCTATGTTAATCACAGAAGCCCCTTTCACGCTCCGCAAATGGACGGTTAAAGAATATCAAAAACTCGGAGAAATCGGGTTTTTTCACCCAGAGGAACGAGTTGAATTAATTTCAGGAAATATTCTCAAAATGAGTGCCAAAGGAACTGCCCACACTTCTGCCACTAGACGCACTGCGACGCTTCTGCGCGATATTCTCGAAAACCTGGCTGCTGTCTATACTCAAGATCCGATCGCCCTCGATGACAATTCCGAACCAGAACCTGATATCGCCGTAGTCAGAATCGATCCCTTGGACTACGCTACTCACCATCCGACTCCTTCAGAAGTATATCTAATTATCGAAGTGGCAGACACCAGCTTGGCTTACGATCGCGAAATTAAGGCCAAAATCTACGCGCGATCGGGAATTGCGGATTATTGGATATTAAATGTAAATGAGCGACAACTTCATGTTTTTCGAGAACCGACTGAAGACGGGTATCAAAGCGAAATAATTTTGGGGGAAAGCGCGAGTATTTCACCGCTGCAATTTCCTGCTTTTAATATCGCAATTCAGCAAATGTTGCCGCCAATTATACTCAATTAAAAAGCTTACTGATTTTTTTTATTAACCGCAGAGGGCGCAGACGGCGCAGAGAGGGAAGAGGAAGACAAGTATTTAATCTGTAGCTGTGAACCAGGGGTTTAAACCCCTGGCGGACTGCCGAACTGGCGACATATTTACTGGGGAGATATTTCAGGAATGAAGTCCTTACTACAAACTTAATCGCTTTCTAGAATTCCCGCCAGCAAAGCTTGCTGAGCGTGCATCCGATTTTCTGCTTGCTCCCAAACGCGCGATCGCGAACCTTCAATCACCGCATCCGTAATCTCTTCATCCCGGTGTGCCGGCAAACAGTGCAGTACAATTGCATTGCGATCGGCAAACTCCAGCAATCGCTCATTTACCTGATAAGGCTCAAACAAGGGAATCCTGATCTTAGCTTCTTCTTCCTGTCCCATACTCGCCCAAACATCAGTATAAATTACTTGAGCATTCTTAGCCGCCGCTTCCGCATCAGAAGTTACTGTAACTTCTGTTTTTCCATTAGCAATTGCCTTAGCCTTTGCCACAATTTCAGGATTAGGACGAAAATCTTCAGGACAAGCAATTCTGACATTCATTCCCGTCATAGCACAGCCCAACATCAGGGAATTAGCCATGTTGTTGCCGTCGCCAAAATAAGTTAATGTCACTCCTTCCAGCCTGCCAAAACACTCTTTAACTGTCATTAAATCCGCCAACACTTGACAGGGGTGTTCATCATCTGTCAGCGCATTAATTACAGGAATTTTGGCATAATTTGCAAAAGTTACTAAATCCTTTTGCTCGAAAGTCCGAATCGCCAAAATGTCTAAATATCGGTCTAAAACTCTGGCTGTATCGACTAAAGGTTCGCCGCGGCTGACTTGCGTAACGTTCGGATTGAGGTCAACAACTTGCCCTCCCAACTTGTACATTGCCACCGTAAAACTCACCCGCGTTCGGGTTGAAGCTTTAGAAAATAACAAGCCGAGAACTTTAGTGCGTTTCAGCTTGACCATTCCCGATTTTAAACTGGCTGCTAGATCCAGCACATAATTTAATTCGTCAATACTTAAATCTGCCAGACTTAATAAATCTCGCCCTTTTAATGAATCCATACTTTCCCCATACACAAATTTCTAGCTGTGTCTTAAATCTAAGCCCGCTTGCGTCGGGTTTTGTTTCTGTTACCGCTGTTTTACTCCGCCCAAAAACGGAGATCTATCCACGACGCTTGTACGTGGATAGATCGAAATTTTAGACTTTTGTTCCAGATCTCAGATCCATCTGTGGAGTAAATCTAAAATCTAAAATCTAAAATCTAAAATTGACTGTGGATCTGGTTTATGCGGGTAATTGTTCGATCGCGCGATCGATCCAATCGCAACCTTGCTCCACCGTTTCTACCACCGCCAACACGCCCCGCAATTCCCCAGCGCCTGGGAAACCTTTAGCATACCAGGTTAAGTGCTTGCGCGCTTGAGACACACCGCTTTGACCTTTATATTCCCACAAAGCCCGCAGGTGTTCCTTAGCACATTCGAGTCGTTCAATTGGTGTCGGAGGTATCTTTTCCACACCAGTTTTCAAGAAATGATCGACTTCTCCCACCAAAAAAGGATAGCCCAAAGTCCCCCGCGAACACATCACTCCGTCAGCGCCAGTTTCTTGAAGACAGCGCACCGCAGCTTCCACTGAAAAAATATCCCCGTTACCAATTACAGGAATCGATAAAACTTCCTTAACGCGGCGAATCCATTCCCATTTTGCCGGGCCGGTGTAACCTTGCGATCGAGTGCGACCGTGCACAGTAATCATTTTTGCTCCCGCATCTTCCATCCTCCGAGCAAATTCCAAAATATTAATTTCTTGGTCAGTCCAACCGATGCGAGTTTTAACAGTCACAGGAACATCTACAGCTTCCACCACCGCCCGCACAATTGCCTCGGCCGTTTCCGGATCTCGCAGCAGCGAAGAACCGCCACCGTTTTTAGTAATTTTGTTCACCGGACAGCCCATGTTAATATCAACAGTATCCGCTCCTTCTGCTACGGCTTTCTGCGCCGCTTCTGCCAAGAAATTCGGCCGACAGTCAAATAATTGAATGCTAATCGGGCGTTCGTTTGGATCAATTTCCATAATTTTTGGCAATTGCTTCACGTAGTGCAAACCCGTAGCGTTGACCATTTCGGTGTACATCATCGAATCCGGGGCGTAGCGGCGCACCAAACGGCGAAATACTAAATCAGTAACACCTGATAAGGGCGATTGCAGGACGCGGCTTTTTACTTCCAAATCGCCTATTTTGAGCGGAGTTGCTAATCTTTCTTTTAATTCTGGAGATAAAGTAAGCATAGTCGATCGCACTTTAATTCTAATATCTGTATATTCTACTACAACTAAGATATTTTTTCAGTTATTAGCCAAATCTTGAGCCGAAGATTGAGCGATATCATTTTCACTAGATTATCCCAAATAACCAAGGAAGGTTCGTAGTGCGGACTTAAGTCAGCTCTCAAGTTGCGTACTCTTGTAGGCGCGCTAACAGTTTTTGTAATGGTAATCGACCAGACATGACATCCTATCATTGGCAGCAAATCACTTGTGCTACTGTCATTACAAAACCAAGTGAAGCAATCGCTCTTGCTTGAGATTAGTTTTCTCAGCAGCCACACAGTTTTGCAATCGCGGGTATGGAGGCGGACATTAGGACAGCGAAAAGAATACTTAACCAGACTGCAATATCTATTTTACTGCGGGCGATCGCTCGAATTCGAGTATTGTCAAACCAGAACCCAAAGCCTAACCCAGACAACACTTAAATCTATTTGCGGCTATCGCTTGACTTTATATCTATCTATGGGGTTTAGCCATCAATGGGCGATCGACCTACCAAAAATGCCGTCCAAGTCATATTTTTATTGTTGAATTCTGCCGAACCCAGCCTTTTGCCTTCCTAGGACAAATGCTTAAATTTTATTGGGATTCTGCAAAAACTATACATAACATCGTTTTAAACTACAATTGGTTGATTCCCGACGACGATCGAACATTATAAAAATTTTAGAGAATTCTATGGACGCCAAAGCACTCTGGCAACGCTACCAAGACTGGCTTTACTATCACTCTGGATTGGGACTTTATCTCGATATCAGCCGCATGGGATTTGACGACGCTTTCGTAACAGCACTCAAACCCAAATTTGACAAAGCTTTCCAAGACATGGCAGCTTTGGAATCAGGTGCGATCGCCAATCCCGACGAACACCGCATGGTGGGTCACTACTGGCTCCGAAACCCCGATTTGGCTCCCACTCCAGAATTAAAACAACAAATAATTGAAGAAATTGCACAAGTCGAAGAATTTGTCAAGAAAGTTCAAAACCGCGAAATCAAACCGCCCTTTGCTCCGCAATTTACCGACATAATCTCGATCGGCATCGGCGGTTCCGCCCTCGGCCCCCAATTTGTCTCCGAAGCCCTATCCCCAGACATCCCGCCCCTAGCAATTCATTTTATCGACAACACAGATCCTGCAGGGATCGATCGCATCCTCAACAAAATCAAAGACAAACTCAGTAGCACCCTAGTAATTACCATATCCAAATCCGGCGGCACCCCCGAACCCCGCAACGGCACCATCGAAGTTCAAAAAGCCTTCGCCGCCGAAAAACTAGACTTCGCCAAACAAGCAATTGCCATCACCGGCACAGACAGCAAACTAGACAAATTAGCAAAATCCCAAGGCTGGATTGCCACCTTCCCCATGTCAGACTGGGTGGGAGGACGCACCTCAGAACTCTCAACAGTAGGACTTTTGCCCGCAGCTTTGCAAAACATCGACATTCGGGCCATGCTAGACGGCGCTAAAGTCATGGACGAAGCTACCAGAATTCCCGAAATTAAAAATAATCCCGCCGCCCTTTTAGCGATGAGTTGGTATTTTGCCTGCAACGGACGCGGCGAAAAAGATATGGTAGTTTTGCCATACAAAGATTCCCTGCTATTATTCAGCCGCTATTTGCAGCAATTAGTCATGGAATCGATCGGCAAAGAAAAAGATTTAGAAGGCAACACAGTTCATCAAGGAATCGCAGTTTACGGCAACAAAGGCAGCACCGACCAACACGCCTACGTCCAGCAACTGCGCGAAGGCGTGCCGAACTTCTTCCTCACATTTATCGAAGTATTGCAAGACAGGCAAGGCATTTCCCCAGAAGTAGAAACAGGTGTTACTTCCGGAGATTATTTGTCTGGTTTGTTGCAGGGAACTCGACAAGCTTTGCACGAAAATCACCGAGATTCAATTACTGTCACAATTCCCCAAGTCAACCCTCGGACAGTAGGAGCATTAATCGCCCTCTACGAAAGAGCAGTAGGTTTTTATGGTTCCTTGGTGAATGTCAACGCCTATCACCAACCGGGCGTGGAAGCAGGCAAAAAAGCTGCCGCTGCTGTATTGGATTTGCAAAAACAGGTACTGCAAGTGCTCAAAGACGCTCATGCACCTCTGTCTGTAGCAGAAATAGCCAAACAAGCCGGAAAACCAGAGCAAATCGAGACAATTTACAAAATTCTGCGACATTTGGCAGCCAACGGGCGCGGCGTAGCTTTGGAGGGGAAATTAGCGCAACCTGCTACTTTAACCGCAAGTTATAAAGAAAATTAAACAGTAGAATTAAGAATTAAAAGTGAGTAATTTCACTTTTAATTTTTCATGTTTAATTTTTAATGTCTCCCCATGCCCCTGACGATTCTGGTTGCTGACGACGATTTCGCGACTCGCCTGTCGATTACCGATTATCTGGAAATTAACGGATACTCTGTAATTCCTGCTGAGAACGGCAAAGAAGCTTTAGGGTTGGTACAGGAATTTCAGCCCCACTTGATTGTCACCGACATTACAATGCCCGAAATGGATGGCTACGAATTTGTGCGGCGAGTTCGGATTCGTCCCGCTTTTCGTTTACTACCGGTGATTTTTTTGACCGAACGCACGAGCACTGAGGAACGGATTCGCGGCTATCAGATGGGGTGCGACAATTTTCTGGCTAAGCCTTTTGAACTACAGGTGTTGGGGGTAGTGATTCGCTCTTTGCTCGATCGCTACGCTCTCATTGCTCAGGCATCTTCTCGTTCGGAATCAGAATCTACGTCAACAGAGGCACGTCACAGAGCCACCAACCACCCTGAATCCGATTTTTCAACTAAAAAGTCAGAAACTGGCGATGGCTATTCTCCCCGCCCAAATTCTCCGAATTTAACGCAACGAGAGCAACAAGTGCTAGATTTGCTGACAGAAGGTCTTTCTAATATTCAAATTGGCGATCGGCTGCACCTCAGTCCCCGCACCATCGAAAAGCACGTCAGCAGCTTGTTCAGAAAAACTGAAAGCAGCAACCGAACAGAACTCGTTCGCTTTGCGATGGAACACCATTTAGTCAGTAATTGGTAATTGGGAATTCGGAATTGGTAATTGGGAATTGGTCAAACAGGGCATTGGCCCGCGCAGGGCATTGTTAATTGTAATTGTTAATTGTTAATTGTTCCTGACTGATAACATACTGCAACAAACCCTCCGAAGCGTCCATCAGCAAATCAATTACCCGATCGAATCCATCCGGGCCGCCGTAGTAAGGATCTGGCACTTCTTTCAGGTCGTATTTCTGGCAAAAATCGCACATCAACCGCACTTTATCTTGATATTTTCCCGCGTTGTCGAGAGCAAGAATATTCTGATAATTATCCCGATCCATCGCCAGAATCAAATCAAAATTTTCAAAATCTTTCCTTTGAAATTGACGGGCTGCGCCTAACAATTCAATTCCTTGCTTCCTCGCAGCCAATGTCATGCGGCTGTCAGGGGCGCTACCAATGTGATAGCCGCCTGTTCCGGCGGAATCGCAGGTGATACGATCGCCCAAACCTGCTTTTTTGATTAAATGATTCATGATATTTTCTGCTGAGGGCGATCGGCAGATGTTTCCGAGGCAGACAAATAGTAATTTAGTCATTAGTTATTAGTTATTGGTTATTAGTTATTGGTTATTGGTTATTGGTTATTGGTTATTGGTTATTAGTTATTAGTTATTGTCATTAGTTATTGGTCATTAGTCATTAGTCATTAGGAAGAAGGTTTTTTTCATCTTTTTCCCAAAGTTTCCTACTTCATAGAAATTAACCAGTCATTAGCTATCAAGTCGTTATACCAATTTCATAAAGTAGCCCTAGATATTACCCCCCAACCCCCCGATGCTTTGGGGGGCTAGGACTTCATCAGCACATCTCTAGAAAAATGGTATTACTCAACATAAATCACTAATGACTGATGACTAATGACTGATGACTACTGACTACTGTCAACTGCCAACTGCCAACTGACCAAGGGCTTAGAAACCGGGGAGATTCAGTCCGCCGGTCAGTTCTTCCATTTTCTCCCGCATCGTAGCCGTAGACTTAGTGTAAGCATCCTGCATCGCCACGGTGACGAGTTCAGAAACCACATCAGCACCTTCACCGAGGGCATCCGGTGCAATTTCGACCCGGCGGGGTTCTTGGTTGCCGCTGAGAAAAACTTTGACCAAGCCGCCGCCGGCAGTTCCCTCAATTTCCATTACATCCAACTCTTCTTGAAGCTTTTTAGCTCCTTCTTGAACTTGCTGAGCTTTTTTGAAAGCTTCAGTCAGTTCTTTCATTTTGCCCAGGCCGAAGCCAAATCCTTGTCCTGATTTTGTCATAATTACTTTGTGATGGTGTGTGGGCTGGCAGTTTGCCGCTTTCGTATTACTTCAATGATGCCTTAGAAAGGGAACTCTCCCAGTATTCTAACTTCTGGCTCCAACAACAGCGACCACCGCTGCTCGACTTGCTGTTGAACGTGGCGGATCACTTGAAAAATATCATTGGCCGTTGCTGACCCGCAGTTAAGAATAAAATTAGCATGGCGCTGAGCTACTTGTGCGCCACCGATCTGATATCCCTTCAGTCCCGCTTGTTCGATGAACCAACCTGCCGTCTTGGGCCCGGGGTTACGGAAGACTGAGCCACAGCTCGGTAAGTGGTAAGGTTGAGTTGTCCGCCGCTGGCTGAAATTTTCATTAGTGACGGCCATTACTTGCGATCGGTCGAATCCCGGCTGCAACTGAAAAGTCGCTTCTGTTACCAGGCGATCGCCCCCTTGCAGCACCGAAGTCCGGTAGCGGTACTCCAACTCTTGGGGAGTCAAAATTTCCACCTTACCGGAGGGGGATAGCAGGCGAGCCTTGACCAGAATATCAGCAGTACAGCCCCTGTGAGCGCCTGCATTCATCACCACAGCCCCTCCCACGGTGCCCGGTATACCGACAGCCCATTCTAGACCTTTCCAGCCCCGTTTAGCCGCCAACCAAGCAAGGCGGGGAATTGACTCCCCCGCCCCGGCCGTAACTTGACCTGCTTCTGCATTGAAATGCACTTGCTTGAGGTAGCGAGTGGCGACGACCAAACCGGACAAACCCCGATCGCTCACCAACAGATTAGAACCCGCACCCAACAGAGTCACCGGCACCCCTTCATCCTGTGCCCAGGCAAAACTTGCTTGCAAAGCCTCCATGCTGCGGGGAGCGACGTACCACTGGGCAGGGCCGCCGACTCGAAAAGAAGTCTGGCCAGCAAGCGAAACTTGGGAGTTAATCTGACAGTCAGTTCCCCGCAAAGAAATAGGAGAATACACTCGCCGATAGTCCTTAACAGAGGAGTCATTCGAGATTGTCACCATCTTGAAAATCCTTAAAAATACCTTCGCTCGAAGACGTGGTTGAAAATTCATTTATCGGTGGCCGGGCAGCCATTTTGAGCGAGTCGCCCTCATCGAGCAGTGTCGGTAAAACCTGCACCGCCTTGGATGTCGATCGACTCGCAGACGCGGGCTAATTTGGGCGCGAAGCTTCTTGATAAAAAGCCATCACCTCTGGAATAATCTGATTCAGATTACCAGCACCCAAAAACAGAGCCAAATCCCCCGGTTGCAGATTTTCGGTTAAAAACTTACTTACCGACTCCAAGGAAGGCGCAAACACAACCTCTGGGCCTGCTTTAGCAATCAAATCAGCAACCTGCTGCCCGCTAATTTTTCCTAAATTCGGTTCCCCAGCACTATAAATATCGCAAGCCACAACCAAATCTGCATCCCCAAAAGATTGAGCAAATTCTGGCAAAAATGTCAGAGTTCGGCTGTAACGGTGCGGTTGAAAAATAGCAACCACTCTTCGGGATTTCTGATTTTTTTCGCTACCTTCGATACGCAAGCGAGCCGCCGCCAAGGTGACGAGAATTTCGCTCGGGTGGTGGGCGTAGTCGTCCACAAACAAGATGTCATTGTGAAAACCCCGCACCTCAAAACGGCGGCGAGCACCTTCAAAGCCGGAAATCGCTTTGGCGATCGCCGAAAACTCCAACCCCAACAATCGACCCACTGCTACCGCCGCTAGTGCATTGCTGAGATTGTGTGTCCCCAGCAACTTCAACTCCATTTCCCCCAGGAAAGCTCCTCGCTCCCAAATACCAGCCTTGGTGCTTTCGGCACCGTACTCCACTCCCGAAACCGTGTAGTCAGCACCGCTGTCCGGATTCAAACTGTAGGTGACATTGGGGGCGAGGCAGTCTTTGACGATTTTGTCGTCAATGCAGCCCACCAAGGTTTGACAGTTTTGGGCAAACACCTTAAATATGTCTATCACCTGGTCGAGAGTCTCGTAATGGTCTGGATGATCCAGTTCCACATTTGTCACTATGCCAATTTTTGCTACCAGCTTGACAAGAGAACCGTCGGATTCATCAGCCTCGGCAACTAAGTAGGGGCCTTGGCCGACACGGGCATTGCCTTCCCAAGCATTTACCTCGCCTCCTACTACGATCGTCGGGTCTAGACCCGCAGCCATCAGCATGAAGCCGATTAAGCTGCTAGTAGTAGTTTTGCCGTGAGTCCCTGCTACAGCTATGCTTTGGTAATCTTTAATTAAGGCGGCCAACACATCCGATCGATGAAAAATCGGACAGCCCAAATCTAGAGCTGCTCGATATTCGGCATTTGCAGGGTGAATTGCCGTCGAACATACTACTTGAGGCAATCCCCCATTTGCTGGGGCGTCCAAACCGTTGCCGTTCAATTTGAGAGCTTTGGCTGTCGCGACGGAAGTCCCTACCGCACCAGCGACCGAGGATACTATATTTTCGGGTGTCCCGCGATCGGAACTGCTACCGTTGATAGCCGTTTGAAAAACTTCAAAATTGCTGGCGTCTTGACGCCAAAAAATGTGAGCTCCCATTTCTTGCAAGCGCTCGGTGATGTGACTCGATTTAATATCGGAGCCGTACACGGGCAACTTGCGTTTAGCTAGAATGTAGGCAATGGCTGACATCCCAATTCCACCAATGCCGATGAAATGAAATGGTCTACCGCTGAAATCAACAGAACTCGGCATCTTCGCTCCTCACACACCACGCCACGCCAATAACACGCGATATCATCAAAAAAATGGTTAGAAACCCCGTCCCTTCGGCAAGCTTAGGGCAAGCTTTATAGGACGGCTTTATATTCCCTTTCGGGAAGGAGGAGTATGGTTGCTCCTCTGTGGAGATATGGTTGTCTCCAAAACTCCCTTGCGGGGTAAAGTTAGCTTGTCGGCAAATGTTTTCTGAGCTTTTTAGACTTGCAGCACTGTTTCTGTTACCTGGAAACGATTTAACTGCAAATGACACTCTCAGGGGATTTCGCACTCTCCAGGGTGTCGTGACTCAAAAAACCTAGACCAAGGGAAGTATACGGCCCGTCAGGACAGCTCGTAAGAATCTTACAAGCCTCATGCCGTCAGGGCTGAGGTTCCTGACATCAAGAATTGTTTTTTTCAGGATACAGTTCGCTAGACATTTTTGTACACAATTCTCTGCGCTTCCCTAAATTTCGGGATTTGTAGAGAGGTTTGTCTTGTATCCTATTTGACTTAGTACCGAGTAGTTTTCCGGAACAGTCACAAAAGAGAAAATTGCAAATCAGAGAGAATGGGGTTTGGGCCAGGATCGGCTGACTAATTTTGGGCGGTTGCACAGTCCTGCATTCTTTCTATTTCTATCCGCCTGCTGTGCTGGGATACGACAGCAAAAGTCCCACAATCTTTTTACGAAGATTGAGGGTCAAACCCATCAGGATTTACAAACACTACCACGTATGGCAGAACTTCGCTCATTTTTTAGTCTTCGATCTGTTGCTGCGTTCAACTGTTGACTGTTGACCGATCGCGCTTTTGAGATTTTCTGCGAGGGAAATTAATTTTTCCGTTCTCCTTACAAGGGGCTGGCTTTAAACCAATTTTTTCTGCTAAGTATACTAAGTATAAATTTCAGAAAGATGAGGTACTATGTGGCATAGGGCATAGGGCATAGGGTATAGGGCATAGGGCATAGGGCATAGGGCATAGGGCATAGGGCATAGGGCATAGGGCATAGGGCATAGGGCATGAGGCTCTCCTCACTTTTTTGATAACTGCTATACCCTTTTGGCAAAACTCAATCTGACATGATGTTGCCCAGACTGAGCTATAGTAGATTTCTCACTTTGTTTACAGACAAAAGTAATGCTGGTGTCTGGGATCAAACTTAAGTCCGCACTACGAACTAATTCGCGATCGGACTATATAACTGGTCAAAGCCTACAAAAATAAAATTTCGGTAAAGTCTGTATTAATCCTAATTTTTGGGAAATATGGAAAAAGTAGCTATTTTGGGGGGGACTTTTGACCCGGTTCATTGCGGGCATTTGTCGATCGCCCAGACGGCGGTGAGTCAATTTGGGATCGATCGAGTCATTTGGGCCATCGATCGCACCCCTCGTCACAAGTCGCACAGTGTTTTGGCAAGTTTTGACCAACGGCGGGAAATGGTGGCTCTGGCAACTGCCCGGCGGTCGGATTTTGGACTTTTACCAGTGGATACCAATCCCTCTGGAACTTCTGCTATTGACACTTTGTTATATTTGCAAAAAATCTATCCGGGCGATCGGTGGTACTGGATTATTGGTAGCGACGCGCTCCAAACTCTCCCCAAATGGCACCGGTGCAGCGAAATTGGCGGGTTGTGCGACTGGTTGGTGGCCCCGCGTCAGAAAAATCGGGATCGAGAAAAAAGCGGGGAAATTTGCTCCTTTGAGCGGGGGGATAGTTTGTGGGATGCAGCCATTGATGCGGATGACAAAATGCAGGATCGGACAAAAGCTGTTTGCTGTAAAGTTGCTCAACAGATGGCTCTGGTGAATGTGGAAATTCGCTGGGAGGTGCTTTCCATGCGTGCGATCGAGATTTCGTCGAGCCACATCCGCCGCTTGGGTGCCGAAAATCGCGATCTCAGTTACTTAGTCCCGGAAGCTGTACGGACTTATATTGCGACTCAGAACCTTTACCAGTAACCAGGGGTAGAAAGCCCTCTCCCTTCAGCTTTTTTCCCATTTCTGCCTTCTAGAAAAGTTCGGGTTTTTTTGATAAACACAAAAAGAGTTAGAAAGGATCGAGCTTTGCGATATGATCTGGTGTCATCAGAAAGGTGGGTGGAAACCCCGTCGTTTTAGGACGGCTTTATATTAAACTATAGTGTGGTCAATGACCCACCCGCGACGATGGATTCAGACAGCCTAACTAGCGAAGTCCAGTGCAACTGGCGGCGCAGACAAATCGGTAGACCGGGAAAAGAGGATAGGGCAATGGTAAACATCCCTGGAATCAAAACAACAGATAAGAATTCCTTTTAGGTATTCGACGCATAAAAACCGCTCTTGCTAGCGGGGTTAGTCTGTGGAGCGAACATAAGACCAGAAAACTCCTTGTGGGTGGAGGCAGTTGTGATGAAGCAGAAACTCAAATCGTGAGGTTTGGGAATCACCGTGGATGAGAACCCGGTGAGGATGTCAAAAGTCAATTCTTAAATTTTGAAAAAATTTAAGCCTGAGCTAAGGGCTGCAATCGTTAGGAGGTAATAAGGTGATTAGAGTCGCGATCAATGGTTTTGGACGTATTGGGCGCAGTTTTGCGCGCTGCTGGCTGGGCAGAGAAGATAGCCAGCTTGAGCTGGTAGCAATTAATGACACTTCCGATCCCAAAACTAATGCCCACTTGCTGAGATACGATTCCATGATGGGAACGTTGAAGGGTGTGGACATCAGTACGGATGAAAATTCGATTATTCTCAATGGCAAGACAGTTAAATGCGTGAGCGATCGTAATCCGCTCAACCTGCCTTGGAAAGATTGGGGTATTGATCTGATTATTGAAGCAACCGGTGTCTTCGTTGATCAAGCGGGTGCATCGAAGCATATCACAGCCGGCGCAAAAAAAGTGCTGATTACTGCTCCGGGTAAAGGGCCAGAAGTAGGGACTTATGTGATGGGAGTCAACCACCACAACTACAAGCACAATGACTACACAGTCATCAGCAATGCTAGCTGTACCACTAACTGTCTAGCTCCCGTACTGAAAGTGCTTAACGATAATTTTGGCATCATCAAAGGCATGATGACCACTACCCACAGCTATACTGGCGACCAGCGCTTGTTGGATGCCAGCCACCGCGACTTGCGGCGGGCGCGGGCGGCAGCGATGAATATTGTGCCGACTTCTACCGGAGCTGCTCAAGCTGTGGCTTTGGTGATTCCAGAGTTGAAGGGTAAGTTAAATGGCATCGCCATGCGCGTGCCGACTCCCAACGTGTCGGTAGTTGATTTTGTGGCTCAGGTAGAGAAAAAGACTTTTACCGAGCAGGTAAATCAAGTTTTCAAAGAAGCAGCCGAAGGCTCGATGAAGGGGATTTTGGAATACAACGATTTGCCTTTGGTTTCTTGCGACTATCGCGGAAATGATGCTTCTTCAATCCTAGATTCCAGTTTGACGCTGGTGATGGATGGCGACATGGTGAAGGTGTTGTCTTGGTACGACAATGAGTGGGGCTACAGTCAGCGGGTTGTTGACTTGGCTGAATTGGTCGCCGAACGCTGGGAAGGTTAGAATCCTGACTTCTTTCCGGCAGTCGGGCAGGGGTTGAAACCCCTGCCTCAAGGCTAAAGTCTCTTAAGAGGACTCAGAAGAAGATTTTTAAACTTACTTTTCGGGTATGTGAGGTACATAGCAGAGGTAGGGACACGGCAATGCCGTGTCCCTACGGGGATATTGAACGTACCTCATAAACCTGCAATCTGCTGTATTAGTCTTCTTAAAAGGACTCAGAAGAAGACTTTTAAACTCATTAGTCCTCATAGCGAGGACTTTAGCTATTAGACTAGACAGGGAATTCATTCCCTGGCGGACTACGGAGTGGCGGACAGTCAGCTTAAGTTGTCACCAATGAACTCTGCCTGGAAATGACTTAACTGTCTTGAACTCTTAGTCTGCGGAGGCAGACTTCGTTTGTTTAGGAGCGGTTTCAACCGCCGAATCATCAAGTTAAATAATTTATATGAAAAAAGCGTTAATTTGTGGTATATCCGGTCAAGATGGAGCTTATTTAGCGAAACTGCTTTTGGAGAAAGGTTATGAAGTTTGTGGCACCTCTAGGGATGCCCAAATGTCGAGTTTCCGAAACCTTGCCAGTTTAGGAATCCGAGACAGAGTAAAACTAGAATCCATGTCTCTCAACGATTTTCGCAGTGTCTTGCAAGTCCTAGCAAAAATTGGGCCCGACGAAGTGTACAATCTAGCAGGTCAAAGTTCCGTCGGTCTGTCTTTTGAGCAACCCGTAGAAACTCTCGAAAGCATTGCTACAGGCACGTTAAATCTGTTAGAAGCAATTCGGTTTACCGGTGGCAAAATTAAACTTTACAATGCCAGTTCCAGTGAATGTTTTGGGGATACCGGAGGCATTGCAGCGGATGAAAATACGCCCTTTCGCCCCAGAAGTCCCTATGCGGTGGCGAAAGCAGCGGCATTTTGGGAAGTAGCGAATTATCGGGAAGCGTACAATTTGTTTGCCTGTTCTGGTATCTTGTTCAATCACGAGTCGCCACTGCGGCCGGAGAGGTTCGTCACCCAAAAGATTGTATCTGTTGTGTGCCGAATTGCGGCAGGCAGTTCCGAAAAACTGCATTTGGGAAATATTTCAGTGCAGCGGGACTGGGGCTGGGCCCCGGAATATGTGGAGGCGATGTATTTGATGTTGCAGCAGGATGAACCGGACGATTATGTAATTGCTACCGGTGCGAGTTATCCTTTGGAAGAGTTCGTACAGACAGCGTTTGTTTCTGCGGGTTTGGATTGGCAGGAACATTTGGTAACGGATGCTAGTCTCTACAGGCTGACGGAGATTGCTGTTGGGAGGGGAAATCCGGATAAGGCGAAGGAAAAATTGGGATGGGAGGCAAAATATAAAATGCCTGATGTGGTGCGGATGATGGTGGAAGCGAGGCAGATTTGAGGGGAAATTATCAGGTGAAAATATGGAGGCAGAATATACGACAGCTAAGGAGTGGTATAAGGCTAATCGCCGAGAGTTGAAGAAATATCGGGTCAGTGGATAGCTTATACTAACCGAGGGGTGATTAGTTGCGATCGGGATTATCGAAAGATGAAGGACGGGATTCCGACTGATACACCTAAATTGGGTTATTTGCTCGATCGTATACATGAAAGCGAGTTTATTGAACCAGTCAGGTTTTATCCTGTCAGGATGAGGTCTTTGAAATCTCACGATTGGCAGCCAAGATATGAATTGCATATAAAAGTTCTGAACTCGGAAAATGTTCAAATACTGGATCGATATAATTTAAGCTAATTTTAGCGCTCGCACGAGCATCATGCTCTACGGTAATACACTAAGTTAGGTTTTGAGTCAATGACATGGAGTAGTACGATCAACATTTCCAGTATATTTGATGGTTGCTGCTGGTAAAGAACTTATTTATTATAGGTAAAAAATTATTCCCTAAGCTAGAGTACCTAGCGCTTCGCACAAATCCCGGGTCTATAATAACTGGTTTTGTGGGAATATCCTCAGAACTAAAAAAAATTATAACAGACTTTTTGGTTGTCACCCTGTGAGCTAGCCTAATCGATTTTAACTACCACTGTAGACAAAATTGAGAGTTAAAATGCTATCTGAATATGTTATCGTATCACAAATACTAATTAGCAGGTTTAGAATGAAATGGGTATACTAAGAATGGGAATGCCAACAGAGCTAGTAAGCAGACTCCAACAAGCTTACAACATACAACTGTTGGTCGAGACAGGCACTTATCATGGCAACACAGCACTTTGGGCAGCAGATCATTTTAAAACTGTTATAACCATAGAAGCATCTCCAGAAATATATGCACAAGCAGTTGCCACACACAGCCAGGTTAAAAACGTAAAATTTTTATACGGCCATTCAAAAGATCAACTAGCCACTCTTGTACCATCAATGAATGAACCTTGTATCTTTTGGCTAGATGGTCACTGGTGTGGAGGTGTCAGCTACGGCGAGGATGATGAATGCCCGCTTCTTGAAGAACTTCTAATTATTAACAACTCGACTCACGACCACTTTATACTTATTGATGATGCCAGACTATTTCTCAACCCTCCCCCTCCTCCTCACCGTTCTGAACAGTGGCCAAATATAAAGGCTATCTTCAATTTATTAGCAGCACAGAAGAGCAGATACACAACTGTATTTGAAGACGTTATAATTTCAGTTCCTGAATCTGCCAAGTCAGTAGTTGCTGAATATTTACTATCGTCAACTTAGCTTTTAATCGCAATTTTTCGAAACATAGACTTAGTGCAAGATGAGGTTGATAAAATTTAGTAAAAATATAAACCTCATTTCGCTAATCTTACTGCATTCTAACAGCCTCTGCTAAAGGATAACTATCCCACGGCAAGAACGGAATTAATTTTTCACGTTTGCGACAAGGACGGTAAAACAACTTACCCTCTTTATTAAGTAAACAGGTAACAAAGGAAAAAGAACTATTGGAAATCGCTACCATCTCGCACTGACTCAACAAATAAAAATCAGGATAAAAACTAGCTGGTGGCAAATCTATACCTAGTTCTTTTACTGTTACTGGTTGAAATTCGGCAAAATCATCGATAACTTCCTCTAGTGAATCACTAGCGACAAATAAAACAGGTTGCTCAATATTTTCCCATATATCTCTCAGCCAGTCTTTGTACCATTCAGTAGGGGCTGGATAATAATACAGGTTTTCGTCAAGAGAGAAATCCTTAATATCGCCACGCCGTAAGTGTATGCCTATCAGTGTCTTTCCTCTGGAATTCAAATTTTCCAAAGCAACTTTCATTGTTGCTTCAACTTCCT
Source organism: Microcoleus sp. CZ3-B2 (assembly GCF_036705055.1). Classification (NCBI taxonomy): domain Bacteria; kingdom Bacillati; phylum Cyanobacteriota; class Cyanophyceae; order Oscillatoriales; family Microcoleaceae; genus Microcoleus; species Microcoleus sp. CZ3-B2. The sequence goes on from NZ_JAUBTN010000004.1 coordinate 127,765, forward strand.
GAATGGGCTTAAACAGAGATCGAAAATACTCCTTGTGGGGAGCATAGAAAGTAGTCCTGTACTGAAAGAAACCCCAAAAATCAACATTTTTACATGGATCTTTTTGATACGGTATCTGTGCTGGCACAATGGGATGTCTTTCTTCAACAATCGGTAATTGTCTGGAAATTATTGGATCATTGTGGCCGAAAAGATACTGCCCAATCCACTCAGGGGTTTCTACTCGTAGATTATGTTGCTTGGCATAGATTTTCAAAAACGCATACTGAAATATCTGATTGCCGAATTGGCCATTTATACCAAGGGTAGACATGGTAATTAAAGGCTTTTTCACATAACAAGCATCTCCCCAAGTAGGGTTATAAGGTGTCGTAGTTGCCCTCCTTTCAAAACCATAGGCTTCTAAAAAGTCGTCAATCTGGTCAATTAAGGCGCATCCTTCATACAGTTCTTCATAATTAACTTCTGTATTAATTACTTCAATATATTTCAACAAGTTAGTTGCACCTTGGAAAGCCAGAAGCTCTGCACCTTGAATATCAATGTTTAATATATTAAAATCTGAAGCCTGTAGCTGCATTTCTTCTAAGAGGGTATCAAGGGTTTTGGCTTCTACTGTTAATTTGTGAGTTACTTGGATGGTGGGGTATATATCTCCATGAACCTTCAACGGTAAAATGGAGCTACTCATCTCATTGTTGGTGACAATCAACTCGACTGTGCCATTTTGATTGCTGATTGCACAATTTACTACTTGCACCTCCAACATTCCAGCCATTCGTTTTTTGAGTCTTTCTGCTACATCAGGGTTAGCCTCAATAAACAATACTCGCTTGATCCCCATTTCTTGGTATGTTTTCAACTCCCCACCTTCGTGCGCTCCCACATGAATAACTCCCCCAGGAACAATTGAATGATCCCTGCAAAGTTGAGGAACATCGATCATCTGTTCTGGTGGTTCACCTAAAACCGCTGAGCGGAATCTTTCATTTACTGCTAAGAAATTACTGAACTGAAAATCTTCATAATTAGGAGAAAAACTAGGTAAGTATTCTAACTGTTCTGGCAAAATTTTAAAAATTGAATAACGATATTGCGACAGCAAATCAAAAATTTGCTTTAAGGTTGTACCAGCATCAAGGTATGTACCGCCGTACTCAAACTGAATATAATCTATTCTCCCTGATTTCAATAATTCTTTTGCCCCAGACAATACATCTAGTTCCGCTCCTTCTACATCTATCTTCAAAAAGTTAACCCTCTTGATTCCCAATCTGTTGCAGTAACCGTCAATGCTAGTTGCCAGCACATCCACACTTTGGGGTGGTTGAAGACCGCAGGTACTTTCAACATGAAAGCCTCGACGGTACATTGTACTCCACTGAGGTGAATCGGGATAATAACAAATTTTAGTAACTCCGTCTGTTTTAGAAACAGCACAGTTATTGGGGATCAGTTTTCTAAAAAGATTTTTTGAGGTAATATTTTTAATTAGTTCCTGATAAATTTTGGGCACTGCTTCAAAAATGTGTACCTCTACATCAGGAACAACATTTAAAACTTCTTCTGTCCACCCTCCGACATTAGCACCAATATCAAAAACTGTCTCACCTGAGTTGATAAATCTTTTAATGACGTTGAATTCCCCAGTTTCATTAAATATAGTCACATTAACCTCTTGCTCAACAGCAGTATCTTTTTCTAAATATGTCTTGGTATCTACAAGGTATGGTTGGTCTACTTTTTCAAAATAATCATTAGGTAAACATAAAATATCCGGGATTTTTTTGTTTACATCTGCTTCTTGTAACTCTAAAGTTATTGGATTGTAACAAGAGTAACCTAAACTATGAATGCTCTGAAATAAATCATCAGTTTGTTCTTGATTAAAATTTACAAACCATTCTACAAACAAAGCTGGTTTTGCAACATCAATAATCGGCTTGAGAGTTTTAATAACTTCCTTGTCATAACCTTCACAATCGATTTTAATAAAACTCAGTCTCTTTAGTATGTTGTCATACTCTTGACCAAACTGAGCCTGTAAAAAAGTCGCTAAATTAACTCCTTTAACTGGAATCACCCTAACATTAGGATTGGTGGTATTCCACCCAAACAAGTCATCATAGCCACCATTACAACACTCAGAATCGCCATAGGTAAATTCGTATGTACCCTCTTTTTCCATAATGGCTAGATCGAAAATTTCAATGTTTAGGGAATTTCTGTTAAGGTACTGGTTGAATTTGAGGATTTCATAAACGTAAGGATTTGGTTCAAAAGCCAGAACCCTTCCAGTGGAACCAGTAAGAAGAGCCATAGGTAATGCAGTATCCCCAGAGTGAGCGCCAATGTCTATTGCAATCGTTCCTGGTAGGATATATTGACCCCATCTTACTGTTTTGAGGCAATATAAAGCAGATGCTGCCCAATCTCGACTTATTTCGTTGGGGTGATTCCACTCTGCATAAATGAATTGACCATAGTTAGTGTGAGTATCTTTAACTTCAATTTTTTCAATTTTTCTTATTGAGGGTTTTTGCTGATAAGCTTCAACATCTTTCTGTAAATCAGTTTGATAGATTAAATTCAGTTCTATAAAGTTGACAGCAAAGAATAGACCTGTAGCCCAGAAACGAATTTCTAAATCTTGAACGTTAACATCTATAAAAAATTCATGTTCGGCTTGATGATTATTGTAAACATTCTCCTGGTATATCACCAGACCTTTACTCACTGCCACATCAAACTTAAACCAAATTTTTCCAGAATTGCTACCTTCTGGGTTCCCACTATAATCTGAGTTTTCCAGGTACAACTTAACTCGATATAAACCAGCAGGCAAGCTGATATAAGGCCCATAGCAAATTTGCCCATTATTTCCTGTCTGGCTAACTAGCTGTTGACCAGCTTGTGCTTGAAGAAGCTGTCCAGAAATTAAAGTATAATCTTCTGGGTTGATTCTGAAAGTCTTTATCCCATCCAAGTTGCTTAAAAAACATTTCTTGCTGGTGAATTCTGGGTAAATCTCTACTAGCTGTCGCCATTGTGCAATGGCTTCTAGGAGATTCCCCCTTTCTGCCAAACTCTCACAAACTTTGAGCAGATTTTGAAGACTCTTTTCTAGTTGAACTTTTACTTTTATGGCTTCATTCTTAAGAAGGTTTAGTTGAGTCTCAACTTGTTTAAAATCTCCACCAATTTTAGCCATCAGTCCTGTTTGTCTAGGCTGAAGAAAGTGTCTATACTTGAGGATATTTTTAATTAAAAATTCCGGCACATCTTTACCCTCTATGTCTCGGACATCGAAATAAAACTCACCTGATGATTCCATCTCCAAGCTGGGTCTACATACGTCATACTTAATTTTTTGAATACCTCTTGCTTGTGAATCATCTCCTTCTTTATGTGCAAAACTTTGCAATTTGTACCGACGGGATAATTCGGAACCAAACCAACTAAATGACCAGCCACCTTTAACGATGTAGGGATGTTCAAAACACTGGCTGCTATTGATATAACCAGAACGCTTGTAACCAGGATCGCTCATGTCTAACCCTGTGTTGATTTTGTCTGAATACCTTACTTGAGTGTAAGTTCTCACTTTAAAATCTTTATACTTGCAAGCAACTGTTCCACACCACCACTCACTTGCGATGTTATTTAAATGACCGTGATACAAATCTTGAACAAATATGACAAATTCATTATTTTTAAGTAATTCAATAGCTTCACTCAGCGCTTCCTTTCGGGGAATTTCATCACAGTCATTGACAAGGATAATATCCTCATCTTTGCAATCAAGAGAATCTAATACTCTACTTATACAGTTCTTTTGGTGAACGTCAAGAGGCCATGCTTGGAGATGAACAGGTTGACTGTAGTCAATTTCAGGCATATCATCAACAACATAGTGAATGATTTTATCCTGATACTGAGCAAACTCATGGCTAAATTCTTGGTAATAAAGAGGCTTGGGGTTGCCACTAAAGGTTGTTGTAGCTTCTACTAAAATAAACTTATCTACAACATCCTTGAGTTCTTCTATCCGAATTCTGAGAACATCTAATTCATTGAAAAACGCAAAACAGTCATAAATGCGAGGCCGCTTTTGATTAGCTTGCATATTATTGGGATTTAGCTTGAAAGCCTTGTAGTAACAGAGGCTGGCCTCAGTTGTGTTTCCTTGAGGTGCCAGTGCTTCTCCTAAGTTATAGTAAGATTCGTCTGAGTTGGGACTCAGTTCAAGAGCATGACGCAAAGTATCGATCGCGCCTTCTAAATCCCCCTGTTTAATTAATAATTCCCCTAAGCGGTAATAAGCTTGCACATCATCTGGATTTAACTCAGTAAGGCAGCGATAAGGAGCGATCGCCTCTTCCCACTGCTCTTGTTTCACCAATGCCTTCCCTAACTGCAAGCAAACTTCCAAGTTATCTGGCTGTATCTGTAAGAGCTTGCGGTATGCTTGCAAATCATCTGGATTTAGCTCTATGGCGCGGCGATAAGAAGCGATCGCCCCTTCCAAATCCAACTGAGTGCGCTGTTGCAGCACTTCCCCCAGTCTATACTGAATCCAATCTGCATCTGGTTCAAGTTCACTGGCACGGCGGTAAGCAGCGATCGCCTCATCTAGCTGACCCAGTTTTGCTAAACTATGCCCTAACCCACAGTAAGTCCCGAAATGTTCGGCATTGAGTTCAATGGCCCTGCGAAAAGCAACAACCGCTTCCTCCCACTGTTGCTGTCGATCTAAAGCATCCCCCAAGTGATGATAAGACCATGAGAAATCTGGGTTGAGTTCTATGGCGCGGCGGTAAGCTGCGATCGCTTTCTCGAATTGACCAAGTTTTGCTAGAGCTTCCCCTAAATTGTGGTGAGACCAAGAGTGGTCAGGATTTTGCTCAATGGCACGGTGGTAGGCGGCGATCGCCCCTTCCAGATTCCCTTCCCCTAAAAGTAGAGCGCCCTCGTCCAAATAATCAACCGCTGTTTTTTTGGCTTCCATCTTGAGTTACTGTCGATCGTGCTAAGCTGATGAGCAAATTCAGCTTACACTAAGTTGTGTACTTTTGACAAGATGTAACCTTAATGACCTGACCTTAGTGTAAACTGTGGTTGCATCCCGAACTCTTGAGAGGCGATGTACTTAATGTTTCAGGACGAACAGCCAGACGGTTGGGCAAGTGCAACGGGTGAAAATCATCATGCGTTGTCAGAAATTATGGCGACATTGCTTGATGCCTGATTAAATTTGCAGGAACATATAGCTATCGACGCCAGTCTTAATATACTCAGGGAAATTGCTGTAATATAAGCTGCGCTTAATGATCATTTATGCGAAAATTGGGTTGACGTGCAGATGAGTCAAATGGAATCATTGTCAGGATCACTTAAGTCAATTTACACAAGTCTCAAAGCCGACTAAATTTAATCTAGAAAAGACAGGATAAGCCACAATGCAAGAATGGAAAAGAACGTTTTTTTTCAATAATCAAGAGTTTTATTACAATCGTATAAGTTTTAATAATCCAACCGAAAGAGCGGTAGAAATACCTATTGCTTTTAACTTTCTTGCCACTATCAACAAACCAGCCAGCATCCTTGAAATCGGAAATGTACTATCTCATTATGAAAACCATTTGAGTGAAACGCTTGGTATAACATCAAGACGAATTGTTGACAAATTTGAAGTAGAACTAGGGGTAGATAATGAAGACTTAATGAACCTGCCATCGGAAGAAAAATACGACGCGATTGTCTCACTTTCTACAGTCGAACACATTGGACAAAAAGGAGATCCTTCTGGTGGATATGGAGAGCAGGAAGAAAACCGCGATCTTGAAGGCCCATTAAAAGCAATTGCTAAGATATACGACCTACTTGCTCCTGATGGCAAAGCTTTGATTACCGTTCCTTTTGGAAAACTTATAGATGGGGAATGGTATATTCAACTTAGTAAAGAGTATTTGTATCTATTAGGTAAAAAATATGGAATTCCTAAAGAGGCTGTCTCAGTTAATTGTTTAAAGCTAATAGACAGAGAAACAACTGACCGTGGTTTTAACGTGCTTTGGGAAGAATTAGATGCTCTTGAACTGAGTTATGTGGAATATGGCTCGCCTTTTTCTCAAGCAAATGCGATCGCCGTTATCGAGCTGTCCAAGCTTTCAAGTGACTTTCACTTGAAATTAAATGTCGAGCCGAGTCCTCTGTTATACAATATGCCCTATGAGACGCGGACAGAATTCGAGCAAAACAAGGCTCTCTTACAGCAAACTCAGAGTGAATTGGCAGAATGTCAGTTGCAATTGCAACTGACTCAGAGCGAATGGGAACAATCGCAAGCAATCCAGCACCAGACTCAGAGTGAATTAGAACAATCCCAGTTACAACTCCATCAGACTCAGAGTCAATTGGAACAATCCCAGTTACAACTCCATCAGACTCAGAGTCAATTGCAACAATCCCAAGCAATCCAGCACCAGACTCAGAGCGAGTTGGAACAATCGCAAGCAATCCAGCACCAGACTCAGAGCGAATTGGAACAATCGCAAGCAATCCAGCACCAGACTCAGAGTGAATTGGAACAATCCCAGTTACAACTCCATCAGACTCAGAGTGAATTGGAACACTCCCAGTTACAACTGCATCAGACTCAGAGTGAATTAGAACAATCCCAAGCAATCCAGCAGCAGACTCAGAGTGAATTGGAACACTCCCAGTTACAACTGCATCAGACTCAGAGCGAATTGGAACAATCCCAAGCAATCCACCACCAGACTCAGAGTGAATTGGAACACTCCCAGTTACAACTGCATCAGACTCAGAGCGAATTGGAACAATCCCAGTTACAACTGCATCAAACTCAGAGTGAATTAGAACAATCCCAGTTACAACTGCATCAGACTCAGAGTGAATTGGAACAATCCCAAGCAATCCACCACCAGACTCAGAGCGAATTGGAACAATTGCAAGCAATACAGCACCAAACTCAGAGCGAATTGGAACAATCCCAAGCAATCCAGCACCAGACTCAGAGTGAATTAGAACAATCCCAAGCACTCCACCACCAAACTCAGAGTGAATTGGCACAATTCCAGTTAGAACTCCATCAGACTCATGGTCAGTTGGAACAATCCCAGTTACAACTCCATCAGATTCAGAGTGAATTGGAAAGATTAAAGTTTTCGCAAGCTAGGGTTAGAGAAACAGAGGTCAAAAGTCAGATGCAGTACAACGACTTCTTGTGGGAGGGGTGGTACGCTTATTGCAAAGGCGATAGGGCGGGGATGGCTAACTTTCTTAAAGAATCCTTGAAGTGCACGCCTTTTTCAACAACAGAAACAGTTTTGAACTGGTTAGAAAATTTTGGTCGCTTTTCGTCAGAAAAAGGAGATATCCTCGATACCAATACCTTAGTTAACTCAGCAGAATGGAAAGAATTGATGCGTCGCAGCATTAATGGCAAAACTGGGCTGACCATCCATTAGTAAGAGATTGCAAGCAATCTATGATTACCAACTCAGCAACAAGCAAGACGAATGTTAAATCATCAACTAAATAATTCTTTGGGTGTAAATTTAGCCGGTCATATAACCGGTGATTTTGGGCTAGCAGAAGCCGCGAGAGGAAATCTCAGAGCCCTAGAAGCAGCCAGAATTCCCTTTGCAGTTAAGGATCTAAAAATAGATTGGCTACCCAACTCCGATACCAGCTACAAAAAATTTTCCGACGCAAATCCATATCCAATCAATATAGTCCAAACCAACCCCAATTGGGTTGAGCAGATTTTAGCAGGATACTTTCCAGGTATTGGTTCTGAATATTTCAAAGGTAAATACAATATAGGTGTCTGGTTGTGGGAACTGCCAGTTTTCCCCTCTGAATGGCAGTGGGCCTTTGATTTATTTGATGAAATCTGGACTACCAGTAATTTTTGTGCAGAAGCATTTTCTGCCGTCTCCCAAGTTCCTGTACTCAAAATTCCGGTTAGCCTCGCATTCCCGCAACCATTATTAACAAGAGAAAACCTCAATTTACCCAAAGAGAAGTTTATTTTTCTATTTATGTTTGACTTTGGGAGTTCCTTTGAACGAAAAAATCCCTTTGCCACCGTTGAGGCATTTAAACGAGCTTTTGGTAAATCTAATCCAGATGTTTTACTCGTTCTCAAGTTTGCCAATGCTCATCTTTTCCCGGAACGGCGACAGGAACTAATTGATTTAGCTGAGGGTTGGTCATCCCTTCATTTTATAGACGGACATTTGCAAAAATCAGAGATTCATGCTTTGGTTAATAGTTGTGACTGTTATGTGTCTCTGCATCGGGCTGAGGGCTTCGGTTTAACAATGTCTGAAGCGATGTACTACGGCAAGCCAGTAATAGCGACAGCTTATTCATCTAATATGGAATTTATGAATGTTGGCAATAGTTTTCCGGTTAAATACGAACTGGTGACAACAACTGAGGATTATGGAGCTTACCCGAAAGGAAGTGTCTGGGCGGAACCTGATATTGCTAATGCTGCGTCTCTCATGCAGTCTGTATTTGAGAATTATCAAGAAGCTCAGAAAGTAGGAAAAATAGCAGCCAAGGAAATTAGGTCTTTATTAAGTCCTCAAGCTGTAGGTATAAAAATTAAAAATCGTCTTGAATTTATCATGGCACATCTCAATAAGACCCAGTTGTCAAATCGGTTTCATGAACTTCAGACAGAAAGAGATCTATTGGCTCGTCAAGCCCAAGTTTGGAGACAGACAGCATTACAGGTACAGAAAGAGTTAGCAAAACACTCTTAAGTTCAACGACAATAGCGCTGAATTGTCAAGCATTTATTCTCGATATTTCTTAAGTAAAAGACGAAAAATGTTAAATCAAACCCTAGATCCTAATTTCGGCATCAATTTTATCGGACACCTGAGCGGTGAATATGGTCTGGGAGAAGGTTCGAGGGCCACTCTCAGAGCGATCGAAGCTGCTGGCATTCCCTTTGCACTGAAAGATATTAAGGTAGATTGGCATCGAAATTTAGATAACAGCTACACAAGTTTTTCCGACCAAAATCCCTATCCCATTAACCTGATTCACACTCTACCAGAACCCGTTGTGTTCAACATGGTAGATCCCGAATGCTTTAAAGGTCGATACAATATTGGCTTCTGGGCATGGGAACTACCTATATTTCCCCCCGGGTGGCTGTACGCTTTTTCTTTATTTGACGAGATATGGACTTATAGCAATTACTGCGCTGAAGCGATCGCGCCTGTATCCCCCGTCCCTGTGATTAAGATGATGTCCAGCCTTGAATTTCCCGAACCGTCATTTGAGAGAGAAGCATTAGGATTACCCCAAGACAAATTTATTTTTTTGTTCATGTTCGACTTCCACAGTACCATAGGTCGTAAAAATCCTTTTGCTACTTTGGAGGCATTTAAACGAGCTTTTGCTCAATCGAATGAAGATGTCTTACTGGTACTCAAGTTTTCTAATGGCAACTTTTTTCCCAAAGAGCGAGACCAACTCAAAGCGCAAGCTGCAGGCTGGCCAGTTCATTTTATAGATGGGCATTTAAAGAGAGAAGAACTTCATGCTTTAGTTGCCAATTGCGACTGCTATGTTTCCCTGCACCGGGCCGAAGGGTTTGGTTTGACAATGGCGGAAGCGATGTACTACGGCAAACCTGTAATTGCGACTGGCTACTCATCCAATATGGAATTTATGAATGTCGGCAATAGTTTTCCAGTAAAATATGACATAGTGACGCTCACAGAAGATTATGGGCCTTACTTTAAAGGAAATTACTGGGCAGATCCCAGTATCGATCATGCAGCATCCTTAATGCAGTATGTTTTTGAGAATCCCCAAGCAGCGAGAAAAGTAGGAGCGAGAGCCTCTGAGGAAATTAAATCTTTATTGAGCCCTCAACTTCAAGGCATCAAAATCAAAAATCGATTGGAAATCATTAGAAATAGAATGAACCAATCTACAAACTGGTCAACCCGCATCCATCAGATGCAGCAAGAGACGGCTTGTAGCCATTCCCAAATTCAAGTGTGGCGGCAGACAGCACTGCAAGTTCAATCTGAGCTAGCGCAATACCAACGCTTTGCTAAGACTTGAAACCTTTTTTGATTTACTGTAGATATTTGTTATTAGGAGTTCAGTTATGGTCAACAATACAAGTTTAAATTTTGGAGTTAATATTATCGGTCATGTGAGTGGCGAGTTTGGTTTGGGCGGCGGTGTGCGAGGAACGATCAGAGCGATAGAAGCAGCTAACATTCCTTTTACAATCAAGGATCTGAAAGAAGATTCGCAACGCAACTTAGATTCTACATACACCAATTTTTCGAGCCAGCACTCTTATCCGATTAATATCGTTCATACCAACCCGCATGAGTCCTTGTTGAATTGTATCGATCCTGAGTTTTTTAATGATCGCTATAATATTGGTTTTTGGATTTGGGAACTTCCGGTATTTCCTGATTTTTTCATGGGGGCTTTTAATCGATTTGATGAAGTTTGGACTTATAGTAATTACACGGCTGAAACCATTTCTGATGTCTCGCCTCTTCCGGTGGTCAAATTACCGCCGAGCATTTATTTGCCGCCCAACTCGTTGGGGAGAGAAGCTTTAGGGCTGCCCAAAGAAAAATTTATTTTTCTGTTTATGTTCGACATGGGTAGCGGTTTTGAGCGAAAAAATCCTTTTGCTACCATTGAGGCGTTTAAAAAAGCTTTTGGGAAGTCTAATGAAGATGTTTTACTGATTATTAAGTTTCGACCTCATCCTTATTATCAAAATCAGTACGCTCAACTCAAAGCAATGACAGAAGACTGGCCCTCGATTCAACTTATCGAAGGGCATTTGAGCAAGGAAGAGGTTCATGGCTTAGTAGATCATTGTAACTGCTATGTATCGCTACATCGGGCTGAGGGTTTTGGTTTGACTATGGCAGAGGCCATGTATTACGGCAAGCCAGTCATAGCTACCGCTTATTCATCCAATACCGATTTTATGAATGTCGGCAATAGTTTTTTGGTGAAATACGATTTAGTGGCAACGACTGAAGCTTACGGACTATACCCAAAAGGTAGTATCTGGGCTGAGCCGGATATCGATCATACAGCTTCGCTCATGCAGTATGTTTTTGAAAATTATCCGCAAGCACAGCAAGTAGGAGCGAGAGCAGCTAAGGAGATTAGGTCTTTATTCAATCCAGAGGTTATTGGTCAAAAAATTAGACCTCGCCTGGAATATATTATGAGGACAAGAGAAGAGAAAAAGTTGTTTGAATCGCAAGCTCAAGCTTGGAAGCAAGCAGCGCTGCAAGCTCAGAGAGAACTAGACAGAGCAAGGCTTCAATTTTGATATTAGCAACTGGCTGGCATTAGGGATTATTTATGGTGCGTCTTCGGATAAATTAGCCTACAAATCTTCCGCTCGCATACAGCAAATGTAGAAACAATAAGAATTATCGGGATTATCATTTAACAGTTGGCTGTGAATAAATTCATGGTTGAGAGTTTCCTGGCTTGATGTTTCAATCGATTGTGAGAGATCAATAATACCCTTCGTATCCACTATTTTGAAATTATGCTTCTCCAAAAGCTTGCACAAATCATCGAAATAGTATTCTAGCTTGTGTTCAGGATGAATATAATTATTGGGAAACTGTAGCTTGGTAGCTTTCCTATTAGGAGTGTCAAGAGCAAACTTACCACCAGACTTTAACAATTTATAAACTTGGTCAAATAGTTGTTCTGCTTCTTCTGTGGTGATGTGTTCGATTGACTCTCCGGACCAAACTAAGTCAAAACTACTTTCCTGAAAACACCTTAAGTCTGTCATGCTTCCATAAACATATTCAATATTGCAATTTTGGTGCTTAACTTTTATTGGCCACTCTGGCCCGGGAAACATCATTTTATCTGGCGGGAAATCTCTAATATATAAATTTTCTGGAAGATGAGGATAGCCGAGCTGTAATAAAGCTCCTCTTTGATCTGATGCAGAATAACCTCCCAAATCTAATATCGCATTAGCAGGCGGTAGAAGTGTTCTAACCATTTTCATGCGAGCACTATGAAGTTTATTCTCCAACATAGAGTTGATATTTTCTTCAGTAAAGCCATGATTGCCACCTTCTTCACCTGTCAGCCTTTGTTGAAATTCATGAGCCTCAACCATTTTTTTTATAACAGTAGCTCGAGACGCACCTGTATTGAGTTCGTTTAACCAACCTTCCAGCCCATCAGAATCAGCTTCGCGCTCAAAAATTACCCAATATGCCATCCAGAGATAACTTTTGTCGCTTTTAGCATGAGTGGATAAAGTTTTTTGAATGGCTTCTTCCAGACGCTTTGCTGCTTCGGGGTTCATGGTGGTTCCTTTGATATCTATGAATGTAATTTTAATGGAAATTATGTTGTGACAGCGCATAAACCTGGCAAATACACGCTATTGTGCGATCACTACTTGCTTGAATATATCTAATTTCTAGTTACAAAGGCAGAGCCATCAGGTCAAGGTGTATCCTGTCATAATTCACTTTTTCGGCTAATTTTTGCCAGAAATTCATCACAAATGTCGTGTCAGGAGCCTCCAAGATTTTTCCTACTTCTTCAATGATAAATAACCGATAATTATACTGTGTCAGTTGTTTTAAATACCCTTCACCAACAGCATAGGGATGAAACTCAGTAAAAATAATAGGTCGGTGTTTATTTATTATCTGTTCCATACCCCGCAGTGCAATAGGTTCGTGTCCTTCTATATCCATTTTAATTACATTAATTTGTTTTTCAAATTGCAGCAATTCATCAAGTATCACTGATTGCACTAATTGATAATTTACAGATTCCTCAGATAACTCGACAACCCAACCATTAGATCCAGATGTCATTAACCTTAAAATTTGTTGAGAATCTGAAACTGCAAAGGGATAAACTGTAATATTCTTAAACTGATTTTCAACGGTACTTGCATATAACAGTTGTCTATTGTATTGGTTTGGTTCAAAAGATATTACTTTACCGTCATTTTTAACAATGCTTGCTGCTAGGAGACTGAAATACCCTATGTTAGCTCCGAGATCTAGAAAAACATCGCCTGATTTTAAGTGTGTAACAATAGCATCAGTCACATGAGGTTCATAGATCCTGGTATTAATGATTTCTTGACCAACGGCCGTGTCAGTAGTCATGGCATAGATTTTAAAATTTTCCAGTTCGATTAATACTTGACTTTCTTTACTTGCAAAGCTCTGCGTGCCTGGTTGTAAGCGGTGTTGAAATTCATTAGAATCGATCATGTTTGCGATTAAAGTAGGTCGAGTACATCCTTCTTTTAGCTGGTTTAAAAACATAGCTATTCCCTCTGGATCAGCTTCCCGTTCAAAGATTACTTGATATGCCATCCATAGATAACTTTTATCGTTTTTAGCATGAGTGGATAAAGTCTTTTTGATGGCTTCTTCTAGCCGCTGAGCTTCTTCAGGGTTCATGGTAATTCCTCTACTCTCGATTTATTTTTTCTAGTTGTAAATAACATCTTTGAGCCTACATCAAATTATGAAATACAGACTCTCTTCACGGAAAATTAGAAAATCTTGGGTTCTAACTCTAAGGCGTGACGGTAACAAGAACTGGCTTCATCAATTTGCCCTTTCTTAGTCAAAACTTCACCCAAATTATAGTGGAACCAAGAGAAATCAGGCTTAAGTTCGATCGCGCGGCGGTAAGCTGCGATCGCCCCCTCCAAATCTCCTTGATGCCGCAGCATATCCCCTAAATTGTTCTGGATATACGGATCGTCAGGTTTTAACTCGATCGCGCGGCGGTAACAGTTCATCGCTTCCTCCCGCTGACCTTTTGCACTCAAAGCATCCCCTAACAATTGGTAAGGTTTATACTCATTGGGTTGAACCTCAATAGCGTGGCGGTAACAAGCGATCGCCCGATCTGTGTCATTCTTCTGCGCGAATATCAGCCCCAACTGCAAATGTGCCTTACCGCATTGGGGATTTACCTGCAACGCCATCTGATAAAAGACGATCGCCCCATCCGGCCAACTCTGCCGCACCAAAGCATCAGCCAACCCCACATAAAGGTCAGCATCATTCGGCGCAATCTCCAGCGCCTTGTGATACAACTGCACATCCTCGGGATTCTCCTGAATCGCCTTTCGGTACAAACCCATTGACTGCTGCAAATCCCACTGCGATCGCATCCTCAAAGCATCAGCCAGCTTTTGCGAAATCCACGGCAAATCCGGCTGAATTTCCACAGCACGGCGGTAAGAAGCGATCGCCTCATCCCACCGTTCCAGCTTCTCCAGAGCCGTCCCCATGTTGTAATAAGTCCACGCAAAATCAGGATTCAACTCGGCCGCGCGACGGTAAACTGCGATCGCCTCGTCCCACCTTTCCATTTCTAGCAGCGCGTCGCCCAACTTGCTCTGCGACCAGAAAAAATTCGGGTCGATTTCGTTAGCCCGCCGGTACGCAACAACCGCCTCATCCCAACGTTCCAAATTCACCAGCGTTTCTGCTAGATTGTTGTGCGCCCAAAAATGGTCGGGATTCAGTTCGATCGACCTTTGGTAAGCCGAAATTGCCTCTTCCCACCGTTCCAATTTAATCAGCGCATCTGCTAAATAGTTGTGCGACCAACTGAAATCTGGATTTAATTCTGTTGCTTTGCGGTAAGCATTTACAGCTTCTTCCCACCGTTCCAACTTCAGCAAAACATCAGCTAAATTGTTGTGAGACCAGCTAAAATCTGGATTTAATTCGATCGCCTTCCGGTAAGCATTTACAGCTTCCTCCCACCGTTCCAACTTCACCAGCGACTCAGCTAAATTGTTGTGCGACCAAGAAAGTTCGGGATTATTTCTAATAGCGTTGCTGTAAGCATCTACCGCCGCTTCCCACTGTTCTTGACTTCTGAGAATTTCGCCCAATTCATGATAAGCTGCACCAGCATTTGGGTTCAACTCAACCGCGCGCCGGTAACAGTCAATACCTTGATTTACCTTACCTTGCTCGATCAAAGTTTTGGCTAAATTCTCGTGTTCCTCGGCGGTGCCAGACTTGGGGTCGATCGCATAGGCCCGGTACAAAGCCTCAGCAGCCGCCTCAGACTTCCCTAATTGAGTTAAAAGTTTTGCAAAATTGCGGAAAGCGCCGGCGAAATCCGGCTTCAGGGCGATCGCCTTTTCGTAAGCAGAAACCGCTTGCTGCCACTGTTCCTGCTGCGCGCAAATGCTGCCGTAATTAGCATAAGCTTCAGCAAAATTCGGATTAATTTCTATTGCTTTGACATAGCAACTTTTAGCTTCATCAATTTTTCCAACCGCTTGCAGGGCGTTGCCGAGCATTTTGTAAAGTGGCGCTTCCGGCTTAATTTGTAGAGCTTTCTTGCAAGCAGAAATTGCCTGTTCCCATTTACCCTGAGCAAAATAACCTTCTGCGAGTATTTTGTATGCTTCTGGATCTTCTGTAGTAATTCCAGCATTAACAGGTTGCTGAACTTGTTGACGCCCAAGCTGTTGTTGAAGTTGTTGCGGTATTTGGTTCAGTATTTCTTGCGGTATTTTCCGCAATATTTGCTCAGGTATTTGTTGTTTAACTTGTTGTTGTTGAACCTGTTGCGGTATTTGTTGTTTAACTTGTGGCGGCTTAGCAGCACCATTTGTCGCGGTTGCACCAGCCAAAGTTTGCTCTCCATCGCTGCCATTTCTAGCATTAGCTGCGTTCAGTTCAATAGCTTTGCGATAATATACTGTGGCTTCTTCTAACTTGCCTTGTTTTTTGAGGGCTTCGCCGATATTTTGGTAGGCTTGCGCCAGATTAGGATTTAATTTTATGGCGCGATCGTAACAAGAAATAGCTTCGGGCAACCTTTCCTGGCGGAAAAAAGCATCGCCCATACTCAAGTGTTCCGAGGGCTTGGCTGTTTCCGGTTCCAAAGAAAATGCGCGATACCAGCATTCCTGAGATTCTGCCCCTTTGCCAATTTGTCCGAATACTTTTGCTAAATTGCGGTATACTCCGGCGAAATTCGGTTTCAGGGCGATCGCCTTTTGATAAAATCCGATCGCCTCCTGCCATTTTTCCTGCTGCGCGCTAAGGCTGCCCAAATTCGCGTATACTTCCGCAAAATTCGGTTCTATTTCCACAGCTTTAGCGTACCAGTGCCGCGCCTCTTCCATCCTGCCTTGAGCTTGCAGCGCCTTACCCAAAGTCTTGTAAGCGGGTGCAAAATTGGGGTGCATTTTCAAAGCTTGCTCGCAGGAGGCGATCGCTTCTTCTAATTTTCCTTGGGATAAATATATTTCTCCCTGTTGGTTAAATTGAACCGCTGTTGATTCTGTATTTACTGTTGATGGCATAGGGGCGGTGGCGACTGAGGCAGCAATTAAATAGGGTAGTTAAAGCGTTTCACAATTATACTCGCGTTTGACACTAACAGTAGCAGGGTTGTTCCCCTAATTATTAATTTTTTTGACTTCGGGTGCTGGGGAGAAACCGGGTTGCTGGGATGTTTTGTGGATTTGGCTGCTAAATATAGGTATTGTCCTTATTTCTAAAATGTAGGGAAACGGCATTGCCGTGTCCTTATTTCTTGGGAAAGAGGATACGGCAGTGCCGTTTCCTACGGAAATCCCGGATAAGGCAGTGCCGTTTCCAGAACGAAATCCCGGACACGGCAGTATTGAAGAAAGATATTACAATAAGTCAACAGTAAATGTTCTGTCAACTTTTCCTCAAATTGCGGTGATTTTGATGTTATTAGAGCCACCACCTCAACTTGTCGGTGAAAAGCGCCTGATATTTCGCGATCTCGATTGGCGCGCCTTCAAGCAAATTCAAAGTTTGCTGGCGGATCGCACCCGCGCCCGCTTCACCTACGATAACGGAGCGTTAGAAATTACTATGCCCCTGGAAGAACACGAACGCTCTGCTCGCTTGATAGAACTCTTTATCAGAATCCTTGTGGTTGAAATGGGGATGAAAATTAAGACGATGGGATCGACTACACTCGATCGCGAAGACCTACTCAAGAGCGCCGAGCCAGACAATGGGTATTACATCCAGAATTATGCCTTAGTTGCCGATCGCCCGGTTAATTTAAATGTCGATCCAGCGCCCGATTTAGTCGTGGAAGTGGATATTACTAATACCGATATCAATAAAAATACACTCTATGCGAGTATGGGAGTGCCTGAGTTTTGGCGGTTTAACGGGCGGGTATGGCGAATTCTGCAATTAGTTGATGGGGGCTATGTCGAGTGCGATCGATCTCCGACTTTTGGCATCATTGAAAAAACGGATTTATTCCGGTTTCTAGAAGTGGCTTTCATTGATGAAGTTGCCGCAGAGATTGATTTTCGTCAATGGGTGCGAGGGCAGATTCAATGCCCAGTTGAGAAAGTGCGATCGGCATAATTCGCAGTAATATCGTGTCCGGTAGGCGATCGTAATAAAAACATTGCTGTCAATTGACCGGACACAATATAATACCAATTATCAACAATCATTTGACATTAGCCGTGCGATCGCACCCAAAGGAGAAGAGTCTTTTTAGCAAAAAACGATCGCCATTTTCCCAAGCCGTGCGATCGCCTTTTTGTCAACAATTAGTTAACAACTATTAGTAATTACTAATCAAGCTCCTGCCGCGGCTGCTTCTTCTTCTACATCTTCGGCTTCAGAACCTGCTTGAATTCCCAGCACGCTAACAACCACCTGAGTTGGTTCGCCGAGAGCTACCACTCCCGCAGGCAAAACTAATTCCTCAATGTGCAGCGCATCCCCTACTTTTAAATTAGAAATATCTACTTCTATTGATTCAGGAATGCTGTCAGGTTTGCACTTAACTGCTAGTTGGGTCAGCACGGTATCCAAGATGCCGCCTTCTAACTTGACACCGACAGATTCGCCGACAAAATTCAGCGACACTTCAACTTCCAGGCTGTCTTGACTCGCGACGGAGAAAAAGCTCAGGTGGTAAGGATAGCCCTTCCAAGGATGAACTTGAACTTCTCGGAGCAAGGTTTTTCCGCTCCAAGAGAGGTCGGGAATACTGAGGTCAATTAGGGCGTTGTTGACTACGTGCTTTTTGAGCAGGTTTTCAACTGTTTTGGCTTTGACGGTAAGGGCTATGGATTCAGAGCCTTTGTGGCCGTAGAGGACGGCGGGAATCAATCCTGAGCGGCGGAGGGCGTTAGGCTTGCTGCCTTCTGCCCGCTTTTGACATTCTACTGCGAGTTCCATTTTATTACTTTCTGTTGATTGTTTTTACATTTTATCAAATTTGTGCAAAGCGCGATCGAACTTAATTAAATTCCCTGATAATTAGTCATTAGTCATTAGTCATTAGTCATTAGTCATTGGTCATTAGTCATTAGTCATTGGTCATTAGTCATTAGTCATTGGTCATTAATGATTGGGCATTAGTCATTTTAGCCGAAGAGCGACTTGTGAGCTGGCGCAGCCGAAGCAAGCCGAAGGCTAGTCATTGGTGATTCGACAATTCTTCGCCAAGGCGTGTCAACAATCAGAGCATCTGGTGTTTTGCAACGCCGCATTTTTTTATTATAGTGCGATCGCATCAAATGCAAAACACAAATGTTCCCGTCAAAAATCGCCTAAAAACCTTTGTATCTCTTGTTTATAACTGAGCCTCTCTCTCCCTAAATCCCCCTCAAAAAGGGGAGTAGGGGTTGAGTTTGAGGACTCCGGTTCCCCCCTTCTCAAGGGGGGCTAGGGGGGATCGACTGATACTATACTTGAGATCAAGTTGATAATGATGATTCTCCCAATCTCCGGCTATCCGATCGCTCTTTGACCCTATCTAAAATCCCAAATCGGCAATCTAAAATGCTTTGGCTGCGGGATGGCCGTCAGCAGACAGCAAAGCGCGCTTGGGCCCGTGAATCGGGTCTTCGACAATGATAGTTTGGTCGCGGCTGGCTCCGAGAGATACAATTGCGATCGGCACTTCCATTAAGTCCGCCAAAAACTTGAGATAATCCAAAGCTTGTGACGGCAAATCTTCCAACTTGCGGCAATCTTCCGTAGACTGTTTCCAACCGGGAAGGGTTTGGTAAATGGGCTTGCACTGAGCAAATATCCGGGAACTTTTCGGGAAATCTATACAGCGTTCGCCGTTAATTTCGTAAGCAACACAAACTTTTATTTCTTCTAATTCATCCAAAACATCGAGTTTGGTAATTGCCAGACAGTCCAGGCCGTTGATGCGGACTGCGTAGCGGCCGATTACTGCGTCGAACCAGCCGCAGCGACGTTTCCGGCCGGTTGTGGTGCCGAATTCTGCACCTCTTTCGCCTAAAACTGCGCCTATCCCATCGACCATTTCGGTAGGGAAGGGGCCTTCTCCGACGCGGGTTGTGTAGGCTTTTGCTACGCCAATGACGCGATCGATCGCTGTGGGCCCGACACCAGTTCCCACGCAAGCGCCGCCCGCGATGGGATTGCTAGAAGTAACGTAAGGATACGTGCCGTGGTCTAAGTCTAATAAAGTGCCTTGCGCGCCTTCAAACAGAATATTTTTGCGCGTGTGAAGTCCCTCATAAATTTTCAGGGAACTGTCTACTACGTGCGGCCGCAAACGTTCTGCATAAACTTGATATTCATCAAAAACATCTTGCGGATTGAGAGGCGGCAAATTGTAGAGTTTTTCCAGAATGACATTCTTATGATGAATCGTCCATTCCAGTTGTTCTCGGAAGCCTTCCAAGTCCATCAAGTCGAGCATCCGAATGCCTGTGCGTTCCGACTTGTCGGCGTAGGTAGGGCCGATGCCGCGTCCCGTCGTCCCGATTTTATAATTTCCCCGCTGTTGTTCCGATGCCACATCGATTAATCGGTGATAGGGCATGGTGATGTGAGCCGTCTCTGAAATCATCAGGGAGGCAGTCGAAATATTCAGTTTTTCTAGCTGATCTAACTCTGCAATTAAAACTTTAGGGTCAATTACCGTGCCGCAGCCGATGATACACTGTGTATCGGGATAGAGAATCCCGGACGGAATTAAGTGCAATTTGAAAGTTTGACCGTTGACTACCACGGTGTGACCGGCGTTGACGCCCCCTTGGTACCGTACAACGATATCTGCGGATTTGCTGAGCAAATCGGTAATTTTGCCTTTTCCTTCATCGCCCCACTGGGCGCCGATCACAACTACGTTAGCCAAGGGTTTCTCGCGTTCAGTTCAGGTTGACACAAACTCCGATTATGTACGAAGCTGTCGCGGATGTCAAATATATTTTTGTTACAATTGAGAAAGTTGAGGCTCTATGGCGCTTTCAACCCACTTCCAGCACGATCGGGGGAGAGGGGGAGAATGGGAGAGGGGGAGAATGGGAATAGTCCCTGGCAAATATGCAGCTTAAATGTGGAGCCGCTTACCTGCTTGCAGGAATTAAGATTAAGAGGAGATGACTTTTTTAAATAGATACAACTGTAGGGAAGATCCAAGTAATTAGATAAGATTCATAAATCTTTGATTGAGAGGGAAACTGCAGATGTGCTTCGACTTCTCGAAGGGTATGGAGATGAACGCAGATGAATGCAATCTTGTTGATTGTCGAGTAATTTATTCCCCAATTATTCAATCCAAAATCCCAAATCTAAAATCTAAAATCCCATGACTTTACACGCTGAGTTGCACCGACATTTAGGCGGTTCTGTGGTTCCTCGGATTCTGTGGCGGTATTTCGATCGCCATAACGCCGCAATGGTTGAGAGATTTCAACACTACTCTGCTTTTGAGGATTTTTACACTCGTCCGCGCAATACTCTCGATGAGTATTTGGAACTGCACACGCTGGTAGAAAGCGTGCAAACTGTGGAGACTTTGCCTTATTTCATCTATCGGTTGATGCGCGGCGCTTACGTATTTGAAAATCTGGCTTATTTGGAGTTGCGCTATACGCCTTATTTGCGGACTCCAGAGCATTTGGAACAGTCAAAACGCATTGATTTGATGGCAGAAATTGTACGGGTTGTGGGTAAGGCCAGTCAAATTGGCGATTGTCCCATTGTGACTAGCCAAATTTTGTGTATGCACTCGCGTTTACCCTATGAAGTGAATCGGGCGATCGTCGATTTGGCAGCCGAGATGGGAGAATATGTTTGTGCGATCGATCTTGCGGGCGGCGATGCCGCTATTGGCGATCGCCTGGATGAGTTTGTCGGATTGTATCAGTACGCAAGGTCGATCGGCATTAAGACAACCGGCCATCTCTACGAAACCACCTCTGGCTGTTATCCCGAACTTCTGCCCTATTTGATGCGTATCGGCCACGGGATTCAAATTCCGCTAAAATATCCCGAACTGCTGCCAGAAATCGCGCGCAGGGGTCAATGCTTGGAGGTTTGCCCGACTACCTATCTCAAAACCGGGACATTGGAGGATATGGGGGAATTGAAAGTAGTGTTCGATCGATGTTTTGAAGCTGGTGTCGATATTGCCATTTGTACCGACAACGCGGGATTGCACAACGTGCGGCTGCCTTTTGAGTACGAGAATTTGTTGACTCGGGATATCATTGATTTTCGGCAGTTACAAGCGTGTCAGGATGCTGCTTTTCGTCATGCTTTTGCGTGGCCCTACGACGGGCGGCCTGTAAAAATGCTGACTGGTTTGTTGCAACATTAGTCGGTTGGTGCGATCGTTAATTAGCAAAGAATATCTATTTAACGAACCGCGAAGGCGCAAAGGACACGAAGGGTAGGACATGAAGGAAGAGAAAGAAGAAGATAGGTAGATATTTTCAGCAAAAGACTATACTTGGAAATAAGAAAAGCTCTTTCTTCTCTGCCTTCGCGCTCTTTGCGTCTTCGCGGTTCGTTTAAAAGAGATATTTGTAAAATTATAATAACTGTGGGGCGATCGCCAATCGGTAACAAGTTATAGTTTGGACACAAAAGTATCAAGATAAAAGGATAAAAAAATATGACAAATATGGACGCTTATTGGATGCCTTTCACGGCTAACCGACAGTTTAAAGCTAATCCGCGCATCTTGGTTTCGGCAAAAGATATGCACTTTACAACCGATGATAACCGCTCAATTCTCGACGGGATTGCGGGGCTTTGGTGCGTGAATGCAGGGCACTGTCGCCCGAAAATTGTTGAGGCAATTCACAAGCAAGTATCGACTCTAGATTATGCCCCACCTTTTCAGATGGGACACCCCGGCGCTTTTGAATTAGCGGAACGTTTGGTGAAGATGATTCCGGGCAATTTCGATCGCGTTTTCTTCACTAATTCGGGTTCCGAGTCTGTAGACACGGCTTTGAAAATTGCGATTGCTTATCACCGGGCGAAAGGTGAAGGAACTCGTCAAAGATTGATTGGTAGGGAACGCGGTTATCACGGCGTTGGTTTTGGGGGAATTTCTGTCGGCGGTATTGGCCCTAATCGTAAATGTTTTGGCAGTTTGCTGACAGGAGTGGATCATTTACCTCACACTCATAATTTAGAACACAATGCTTTCAGTCGCAAACAACCGAAATGGGGCGCGCATTTGGCGGATGAATTGGAACGGATTGTGGCTTTGCACGATGCGTCGAATATTGCAGCGGTAATTGTCGAACCGGTGGCTGGTTCTACGGGGGTTTTGATTCCGCCGCAAGGTTATTTGCAGCGGCTGCGGGAGATTTGTGACAAGTACGGAATTCTGCTGATTTTTGATGAGGTAATTACTGGATTTGGCAGGCTGGGTTCGAGTTTTGCTACTGAATATTTTGGGGTGGTTCCCGATATTGTGACGGTGGCGAAGGGGATAACTAACGGTACTGTGCCGATGGGGGCGGTGTTTGTGAAGGAGGGAATTTATGATACTTTTATGAATGCTCCTGAAAATGCGATCGAGCTTTTTCACGGTTATACTTATTCTGGTCATCCCCTAGCCTGCGCTGCTGCTTTGGCGACGCTGGATATTTATGAGGAAGAAAGGCTGTTTGAACGGGCTAATAAGTTAGCTGATTATTGGGAAAATGCGGTTCATTCTTTGAAGGGCGTGCGCCACGTCATTGATGTGCGAAATCTCGGACTTGTGGCGGGGATTGAGTTGGAATCTATCCCTGGGAAGCCGGGAAAACGGGCTTTTGATTGTTTCTTGCAGTGCTTTGAAAAAGGGTTGTTGATTCGCACGACTGGTGATATTATTGCTTTGTCGCCTCCGTTGATTATTGAGCAGGAACATATCGATCGCATTTTGGAAATTTTAACTGCGGTTTTGCAGGAATTGGAGTAAGATTTAAACGAACCGCGAAGGCGCTAAGGACACGAAGGAAGAGAGAGAGAAGAAGATCGGGAAAATCTCTCTCTCTTGTCTTCCTTCGCGCTCTTTGCGTCTTCGCGGTTCGTTCAAATCCTTAAACAGCGCTATAATCATTCATAACGAACGACGAACGACGAATAACTATGGTACTGTTAACTGCAAAAATCTCTGCTAACGAGTTGGCAAATTTAGCTGTAGAGTTAATTCGGAAAAGTGGGTGCGAATACGGTGATGTGCGTTTTTGCAGTTACCGACGGCAAAGTTTGTACGCGCGCGATCGCTCTTTAAGCAATATCTCCGATAATGTAAGTTCCGGTTTTGGCGTGCGAGTGCTGCTAGACGGCGCTTGGGGCTTTGCCGCGAGTCACAACAAAACACCCGCAGAAGTTACCAGAATCGTCGCTTTGGCTGTAGAAATTGCTAAAGGCAGCCGCTTGACTCAAAAGGAACCGGTGCGCTTAGTTCCCGTCGCAAAATATGTCGATACCTACATTACTCCGATCGCAATTGACCCGTTTTCAGTATCCGTTGCTGACAAAGCCGAACTTTTATTAACCATCAACGAGCGCCTGCTAGCCCACGAATCACAAGGCATCAAAAAAGCTTATTCTTTTTTGACATTTAACCGCGAAGACAAGGTTTTTGCTTCCACAGAAGGCTCGCTAATCGAACAAACAATCTACCGCAGCTATCCGGGTTTTGGCTGTACGGCAATTGCGGGCGGCGATGCCCAAAGTCGCAGTTACGAACGCCCGCCGCTAAACATCGGTTACGAACATATTAATCCAGAGGATTTGTTGAGTCAAGTCGAACGAGTTGCAGCCGAAGCGATTGAAAAAGTCGCTGCACCGAAAGTCCCGGCTGGTATTTGCAAATCCCTGATTCTCAAGCCGACAAATTTGTTTCTGACTATCCACGAATCGGTCGGACATCCCACGGAATTAGACCGGGTTTACGGCTACGAATCGAATTTTGCTGGCACGAGTTTTGCTACTACTGATAAGTTAAATAAGCTGCAATACGCTGCACCTTGGGTAAACTTTAAGTGCGATCGCACTCAACCCCACGGTCGCGGTACAATGGGTTACGACGATGAGGGCGTAAAATCGCAAGATTGGTACGTTGTCAAGGATGGAATTTTAGTTGATTATCTCACTGATAGAGAAACAGCTTATCGCCTCGGACGCGGTAGCAGCAACGGTTCTGCCTGCGCTGACAGTTGGTCGAGCGTACCGATGGTGAGAATTCCTAATTTGGGATTGGAACCGGGCCCGGATGGCGGTAGTCATACTGCTACTTTGAATCAGATGATTGCTGATACGGAAGATGGGATTTTAATTGATGGGATTGGGAGTTTTTCCATTGACCAACAGCGGCGCAATTTCCAATTCGGTGGCGATGGGTTTTGGAAGGTGGAAAAGGGTAAAGTTGTGGGAATGTTGAAGGATGTAACTTATCATTCGATGAGCACTGATTTCTGGAATCAAGTAGATGCGATCGGGCCTGCTTCCGAACGGGTTCAATGCGGTACTAATATGTGCGGCAAAGGTGAGCCGATGCAGGTTGCTCAAATGACTCATGCTTGTGTACCGGTGCGGGTCAGGGATATTCAAATTGGGTAAGAGGGCATGGGGCATGGGGCATGGGGCATTAGTTAGTTGTTAGTTGTTATTTGTTAGTTGTTGTTAGAGATAGTAAGCATTCTCTATTGCTCATGCCCAATCCCTCCGCTTCGCGCTCGCCCAATCCCTCCGCTTCGCTCCGCCCAATGCCCTGTTTGGCCAATTCCCAATTCCCAATTCCCATCATGACTGTCACAATATCGCCCGCAATTTTAAGTGAAGATAGAGCCTTATCTTTATTAGAAAAGGTAGTCAAACAATCGGAAGCAGAAGCAGTATTTGTCAGTCTTTCTACTGGTGAAGAATCTCTTTCCCGATTCTCGGAAAATCAAATCAGCCAAAATATCAGCAAAACTGTATTTAGCCTCAACATTACTAGCTATTTTGGCAATAAAAGCGCTTCTGCTGCTGTTACCGAATTTGATGAAGATGCGATCGCCCAAACCGTCAAGCGATCGCAAGAACTCGCTCGAATTGCCCCCGCAGACCCCGAATGGATGCCGCTGTTGCCCCCTCAAACCTACGATTTGCCCCCGGCGGCGTTTGATGAAGCAACTGCTGCTGCATCGCCTCTAGAGCGGGCAAAAATGGTACAGCAAGCCTGCGCGATCGCATCTGGCGAAGGTGCGGAAGCTTCCGGTACATTGAGCGCTGAGGCTTCGCTATACGCGATCGCCTCGTCAACGGGACTCCGCGCCTGCAACCACTCTACAGAGGCGAATTTCGGCTTTACAGCCCGCATCGGAGACGGTTCTAGCTGGACGGAAAGCACGGCTTGGGGTATCAATCAACTACCAGTAGCGGCATTAGCAGCACAAGTTGTTGATCGCGCCAAAGCCTCCCGCAACCCCCGCCCCATCACTCCGGGCGTGTATCCTGTAATCCTTGATGGCGCTGCGTTTGCGGATTTGTTACCGTGGATTATTTGGGGAATGGATGCGCGGGCGGCGGATGAGGGGCGATCGTTTATGTCGATCGCCGATGAGTCGGGAAAACCCGCTGGAAACCGCGCGGGAGAACAACTTTTCAGCCCTTTAGTGCAGGTACTGCGCGATCCGAGTCATCCTTTGTTGCGATCGAATACTTTTTTCGGCGACGGATTGAGCAATAACTATTTGGAAATCATCAAAAATGGTGTTCCTCAAAGTTTATCTTATTCCCGCTATTGGGCCGCCCAAAAAGGCAAAGAAGCAAAAGGTGCTTATTACCCGATCGTGATGACAGGTTCCGACCAAAGTTTAGCAGATTTAATCGCTCAAACCGAACGAGGAATTTTTGTCAGTCGAGCTTGGTATGTTCGCTATGTGAATCCCAAAACATCGGAAGTAACGGGCATGACTCGCGATGGTACTTTCTGGATTGAAAATGGTAAGATTGTTTACCCGATTAAAAATATGCGTTTCAATCAAGTTTTACCTGATATGTTGCGGGATGTCGATGCAGTTAGCGAGGTGAAACGTTACGGCGGTAATGTCGTGCCCGGAGTGCGCGTGAAAGCTTTTAATTTCACGAGTATTACTGACAGTTTGTAACTCGCACTAATTCTTTTAGATCCCCGACTTCTGCGAGAAGTCGGGGATCTGGTATTATAGTATGCTGTCTTACAATTATTTTGGGGTAGGGAAACGACACTGCCGTGTCCAGAGTTACTATCATTCCTGCACAGCCGGAATCGATCTAACAATCATAATTCCCAATGCCCCATGCCCCATTCCCCATTCCCAATTAAATGAATCAATATTTTGCTACAGTTGCACGCGGTTTAGAAACAATTGCCGCCCAAGAATTAGAAAGCCTAGGCGCGCAGGATGTCAAGCCCGATTTTACAGGAGTTTACTTTGCGGGCGATCGCGCTTTATTGTACCGCGTCAATCTGTGGTCTAGAACAATTTTTCGAGTGCTTGTTCCCATAGCCGAATTCCGGTGTTACGACTCAAATATGCTCTACCGCGAAGTCCAGAAAATTCCTTGGGACGAATACCTAGAGCCTCACAATACCTTAGCCGTGAACTGCACCGGCGGCAACGAAAATTTAAATCACACTCACTTTACAGCATTGCAGGTCAAAAATGCGATCGCCGACCAACAGCGCCACCAATTTAACAAGCGTTCTAGTGTTGATGTCGAAAGTCCCGACTTACTAATTAACCTTCACATCCATCGAGACCGCGCTATTTTGAGTTTAGACAGCTCTGGCGGCAGTTTGCACCGGCGGGGATATCGACCGGCAATGGGGCTGGCTCCTCTCAAAGAAACCCTCGCTGCGGCGTTGTTAGAAATGGCAGAATGGACACCAGATTTGCCGTTTTTAGACCCGATGTGCGGTTCGGGAACTTTGCCTTTGGAAGCGAGTTTAAAAGCCTTAAATATTGCACCGGGGTTGTTTCGAGAAAAGTTTGGATTTATGACGTGGCGGGACTTTGACGAGCCTTTGTGGGATAAATTGTGGGCTGAAGCAGAGAGCAGCGAATTGCCGGAACTTCCAGAAATAATCGCTGGGTGCGATCGCGATTCTGATATGTTAGACCAAGCTCGCACTAACGCGCAGCAAGCAGGTATTGCCGGTAAAATTAAGTTTGCTCGTACCGAGTTATCCGAGTTGGAAGCACCCACAGACAGAGGCGTCCTAATTTGCAATCCTCCCTACGGAGAGCGCCTCGGAGATGCTAGCGAATTGGGAGAACTTTATAAGATGTTGGGCGATATTTTCAAGCAGCGTTTCAAAGGTTGGAATGCGTTTATTTTGACCGGAAATAAGGAGTTGGGCAAACAGGTGGGACTCAGAACATCGAAGCGAATTCCGGTTTTCAATGGTTCGATTCCCTGTACTTTGCTCAAGTATGAATTGTATTAACTATTTTTCCAACACAATCAAAAGGAATTTATGTTTGCAATAAGGACTAAAGTCCTTACTACAAACATCACTAATTACTGAAAATTAATGCTCGATTTTGAGTGAAATAATCTTGTCGCCTTGGCGGATTGCATTCACGACAGACATATCATCTGTTTGGCCAAAAGTTGTGTGAACTCCATCCAAATGAGACTGGGGAGAATGGCAAATAAAGAATTGGCTGCCACCTGTATCGCGGCCTGCGTGAGCCATCGATAAAGTTCCTGCCAAATGTTTTTTCGAGTTGATTTCACACTTAATTTTGTAGCCTGGGCCGGCAGTTCCATTGCCTTTGGGACAGCCACCTTGAATCATAAAGTTAGGAATGACTCGATGAAACGATAGTCCGTCGTAAAAACCTTTTTCCGCCAAGTCAACAAAATTCTTCACTGTATTCGGCGCATCCGCATCGAACAGTTCCAAGTTGATTGTACCTTTGTCGGTTTCCATAATAGCGCGGGTCATGATTTCTCCTTGCTTCCTAAAATGACTGTACTGCCAGCGTTTTAATTGCGGACTTCGCTTTTATAGCGACAGGTTTCAAGCTGTCGCTATATTTTGACTTTCAGAAGTGTAGCATACTCGAACAACTCTCGTAGGAGTTCTGCGCGCTTTTTGAGGCAACCGGGTTTGTTACCGTCAGTTATATTTTAATTGTTGGTAACATTTGGGCGAGTGGTTTCTTCCTCAAAATCATTCATATTGAAAATGAAAGGAACCCGACTCGAACCGCTGCCCATAACCAGCACTTTAGGCATCTGAGCGCCACCGTTTCTCCAAGCTTCTATCGCCTCTTTTTGCAGCACCAAATCGCCGCCCTGAGCCTTCAAAGTTTCAGCCAAAAGTCTTTGAGCTTCGGCCCTACCTTGAGCGCGGTTAATGTCAGCTTGAGCTTGTTGTTCGGCTTCTTGAGCAACATACACAGCCCTTTGCGCCCGCTGTTCGGCAACCTGTTTCTCTTCAACTGCTTTGGCAAAATCTGTGGAGAATCGAATGTTGACAACGCTGGTGTCAAGCACGATTACATCATATTTTGACAGCCGTTCCTTCAGTGCAGCATCAAAGTCTTTTTTCAGTTCGCTTCTTTGAGTAATAGATTGTTCGGCGGTTCTCAAAGCTGCTGCTGTTTTAAATGCTTCTTGGGTCTGCGGAGCAATAATTTTTGATACTATATTGTCCAAGGTTCCCTGAGTTCTTCTGACTTCAACTATTCGCGTAGGATCGAGGCGAAAGTTGATGGCAAAACTAGCATTTAAATCCTGAAGGTCTTTAGTCGCACTCTGGGCGGGAACTTCAAATTTTTGCACGGTTACGTCGTACACATCTACCTTAGATATCAGTGGCGGTCTGATGTGAAATCCCTCTAACAAGGCTCCATCTCTGGCTTTTCCTAAAATGCTAACTACTCCTGCTTCACCTGGATTGATGACAACAAAAGAGTTGAAGCCGAGGAGCAGCGCGACTACTAATAGAATGCCAGCGAGTGCTGATGATAGGCTCTGGAAATTTTGATTTTTCAACTTAACACGCTCCTTTGTGATAAATCTATTATAATGCTTAATTGAATGAATCCGCCTCGAAAAATATAAAATATAAAAAATAAAAAATAAAATGGATGGTTTCGCCTTAAAAATCCAAAATCTAAAATCTAAAATCGGTTGATTATGGCAATTGTTAAATATCCCAGAACTTATCATATCGAAGGTTCGCGTTTCGGGCCTGGTGACGAAGACCTTGACAGCGTGCCGTTTAGCGCTATTGCCGATCGCCCTTTAATCATCGAAGAAAAGGTAGATGGCGCAAATACGGGCATCAGCTTCGCACCAGACGGGCAAATGCTGCTGCAAAGCCGCGGCCACTATCTCACCGGCGGGCCGAGAGAAAAACATTTTAACTTATTCAAACAGTGGGGTTTCAGTCTCAGCGGAACTCTGGGAAAAGTGCTGGGAAATCGTTATATTTTGTACGGCGAATGGCTTTATGCCAAACACACTGTTTTTTATGATTTTTTGCCGCACTATTTTATGGAATACGACGTGCTGGACTTAGAAAAAAATCAATTTTTGAGCACGGAAGCCCGCCGCCAATTGTTAAGCGGATTGCCGTTAGTGTCAGTTCCCGTGCTGTTTTCAGGAGTTTTGAAATCGCCGAAGCAAATGATGCAGTTGATGGATAAATCTAATTTTATTTTGCCGGGACATTTGGAACGGTTAGTTTTGCAGTGTCGGGAATTGGGATGGGATGAGGATCGGTGTTTGAAAGAAACTGATAAGAGCGATCGCATGGAGGGTCTATACATTAAAGTCGAAGAAGATGGCATAGTAAAGGCGCGTTACAAATACGTGCGTGCCAGCTTTTTGACCGCGATTAAAAATGCGGAGGGACATTGGCTCAACCGGCCGATTGTACCTAATATTTTGCGTCCCGACACAGATTTATTTAATTTTAGTTAACCTGCAGGTGAATTTATGAATACACTATTATCGCCCTCGCCAACTTGGACTTTTCCCTTTTGTCCAGAATCGCCAGATTGGTTCCTGGATTGGGACAGCATTCAAACGCATTTCGACTGGATTGACAGCCTCAAAGGATGTCAGCAAGACCCGATTTACCACGCTGAGGGAGATGTTTTTGTTCACACCAAAATGGTCTGCGAAGCCTTAATATCTTCTCCAAATTGGCGGCAGCTTCCCGATGAAGAACGTTCAATACTTTTTGCCGCCGCTTTGCTGCACGATGTCGCAAAACCTGCTTTTACAAAGATAGAAGCCGACGGCAGAATTAGCTCAAAAGGTCACGCCCGCCAAGGTGCGAGAATGGTGAGAAAAATTTTATCTCAATTCGAGCCACCAGTGCAGTTTGAGATTCGGGAAACAGTGGTGGCGATCGTCCAATTCGGCAGTTTACCCATCTGGCTGATCGACAAACCCAACCCACAGCAGTCTGTAATTAAAGTCAGTCAAGTTGTCCGCTGCGATTTCCTCGCACTTTTAGCCGAAGCAGACGTGCGCGGCCGCCACTGCGCCGACAAACAAGAATTGCTCGATAAAATAGAACTATTTCGGGAGTTTTGTCAAGAAAATAATTGTTTGGATTCTCCCCGACAATTCCCATCAGAGCACAGCCGATTTATCTACTTCCGCAAAGATAACGGCAACCCAGATGCTGAAATGTTTGACGATACAAAATGCGAAGTTGTTTTGATGTCGGGATTGCCAGGAAGTGGCAAAGATTATTGGATTCGGGAAAATCTTCCAGATTGGCCGGTAATCTCCCTGGATGCACTGCGAAAAGAGATGAATGTTCCTCCCGACAAAACCCCTGGAAATGTGGTAACAGCCGCCAAACAAAGAGCGCGCGAATACATGAATCAGGGGCGTTCTTTTGTGTGGAATGCTACGAATACAACGAAACAAATGCGCCAGCAATTAATTAATTTCTTTGCCGGTTATCAAGCGCGACTTCGGATTGTTTATCTGGAAGTACCTATAGAAGAAATCTTGCGGCGGAATCGATCGCGCGCAGCAACAGTACCAGAAGCGATCGTTCACAAATTAGCCGATCGCCTAGATATTCCCGATCGCACCGAAGCGCATCAGGTAGAATGGATTGTGGGCGATTAGCGCTGACGGGGTGCGAATCCATCCGCAATCCCCGTATTTAATCAACGCGCTACCAACTCCTTTTCCCCTAAAATAGAATCCTGATAATGCGCCAACAAATCAGCAGGGCTATCATAAATTTCCGCAGCACCACTCAGCGAAGCATCATCGAAACCTCCGCAGCGAAAAGCAATTAGCGGCACCCCGCACTTGCTTGCAGCTTCGATATCGTAAGGAGTATCAGCTAACATCACAACCTGACTCGCTTCCACCTGCAACTTGCTCAAAGCAGCTTCCACAATATCCGGTTCCGGTTTAGAAGCTTCCACATCGCTAGAAGTTGTCGCTTCATCGAGCAAATCGTCTACCCGTGCAGCTTTCAGCAAACCCGAAAGTTCATCGGCGGTAGCTGAAGTAGCAATAATTAGCCGCAGTTTTTCTTGCTGCATTTTTAACACCAATTCCCGCGAACCTGGTGCTGAATCGAGAGTAGATGAAAAGCGGTTAATAATCAATTCTTTGCGTCTCTGGGCAATCTTTTTCCCGTCGCCTTCTTCCTCAGAAAGTCCTGATACCATTTTGGGTATAATTTTGTCGCCGCCCATACCAATTAGCGGGCGAATTTTCTCGAACGGCACGTCGTAGCCGAAGGCCGCAAATGCCTCTACCCAAGCTTGAGTATGGGCATCATTGCTGAGCACGAGAGTGCCGTCAACATCGAGAATTACTGCTTGCAATTTCATAGGTTATTTGCTGTTATTGACGATCATTTTTGTAAAAAAATTGGTTAGTAGTAAGGACTTTATTCCTTAATTACTTAAGGAGTCAATCGAGGACTAAAGTCCCCACTACGAACCTGAGTTTGTAGTAAGGACTTCAGTTTGTGCTTAAATTTGTCCTAAGAACTTCATTCCTTAATTACTTACTTAATGAGTCAATCGAGGACTGAAGTTGCTACTACAAACCTTTAGTTTTATAATTTTCCTCAACCCAACAGCGCGGCAGGACTTCGCCGGAGGGAAAAACTAATTTATCCTTCGGAAAATTTGCCGGATCTTGCTCTTCTTCACCTGCTTGAATGCGCCCCGATACTTGATTCTTGCTAGGGCTGATTAAAGTCTCGATATCGAGAATTTCTACCAAGTCGCCGGATTCTTTTTCTTGTAAAAGCATAGTCGATCCTTGTGAATAAATTGTGAGTTAGGGTGTGAGTACAACTTTGATGCAGTTGTCTTTTTTCTGTTTGAAAATCTCGTAGGCGTGGGGCGCTTCATCCAATTTCATGCGGTGCGTAATCACGAAGGTTGGATCAATTTCGCCTTTTTGAACGCGATCGAGCAAAGGGCGCAAATAGCGGTGAACGTGCGTCTGTCCCATTTTGATAGTCAAGCCTTTGTTGAAAGCTGCACCGAGGGGCACTTTGTCAACAAAACCGCCGTAAACGCCGGGAATTGAGACTGTGCCGCCTTTGCGACAGGCGAGGATTACTTGTCGCAGGGCGGTAGGCCGATCGCTCTCCAAGCGCACAGCTTGCTTGGCTTTGTCGTACAAAGCATCGAAACCGGTACCGTGGGCTTCCATTCCCACCGCGTCGATACAAGCATCTGGCCCGCGTCCCCCCGTCATTTCGGTGACGGCTTCCCCCGCGTCTATTTCTTCGTAGTTGATGATTTCAGCCCCAGCCGCGGCCGCCATTTGCAAGCGTTCCGGTATTCTGTCGATCGCAATTACTCGATCGGCCCCCAGCATAAACGCGCTTCTGATCGCAAATTGTCCGACAGGGCCACATCCCCAAATACCAACAGTATCTCCCGGCTGAATATTGCAGTTTTCGGCCGCCATATAACCGGTGGGAAAAATATCAGTCAGGAACAATACTTGTTCGTCAGAAAGTCCGTCGGGAATTTTTAAAGGGCCGACATCTGCAAACGGAACCCGCACGTATTCTGCTTGACCTCCTGCATAGCCACCCGTTAAATGCGAGTAGCCAAACAGTCCTGCCGGTGAATGACCGAACATTTTTTCAGCCAAGGCCGCATTCGGGTTTGAGTTATCGCACAGCGACCACAAATCCTGGTTGCAAAAGAAACAACTTCCGCAAGAAATTGTAAAAGGAATCACAACGCGATCGCCCTTTTTTAAGTTCTTGACTTCGCTGCCGAGTTCGACTACTTCCCCCATGAATTCGTGACCCATGATGTCGCCGGATTGCATGGTCGGGATGAAGCCGTCGTAGAGGTGCAAATCTGAGCCGCAGATTGCTGTTGACGTGATTTTTACTATGGCATCGCGCGGATTGATAATTGTTGGATCTGGTACGTTATCAACTCGCACGTCATTTGCTTTGTGCCAGCAAAGAGCTTTCATTATTTGGTTTCCCTCTAGTTAACTAGGAGCTAGTTTTTGTTTTTAATTTTTCGGTTTACTCCGCAGCTCACTCACTGGGTGGATGCTGTAATTTTAATCAGATTAAATAAAAGGTTTCTCTATCGGAGGTATAATTTATAAATCTATCTTTTGGCTGTTTTAAATTACCAAAAAAGTCGCTCAGTTTTTCAATAAATTGCAGAAGCTTTCCCGTTCTTTTGTTAACAGTTAACAGCTCGGCGCGGCATGGCTGAGGTTGTTTTTGGCGATCGGGTTCGCAGTGCGGACGATTGTCCGCAGTCTAAGAGTGGACGGTCGTCCGCACTACAAACTACAATATAAGTGCGATCGCATCTTGAGAATGATTAATCGTCAAAAATTGTATCATTAGCTATAGCTAAAAGCCGAGCTTGCGCTAAAGTTGTTAAAGATTAAAATTTATCGATCGCCTTTTATGCCTTACACTGCATCTACCCCAACAGACCCCAATCAATCCAACATCCGCAATGCCGACTACCGCCTACTAGAATTCACTAAGCTGACACCGATGATGCAGCGGTATGTTGAAGTGAAAGAACAGTATCCCCACGCACTTTTGTTTTTTCGAGTCGGAGATTTCTTTGAGTGTTTTTTCCAAGATGCCGTGACGATTTCGAGGGAATTAGAACTTGTTTGTACTAGCAAAGAAAGTGGCAAAGAAATCGGCAAAGTGCCGATGACAGGAGTGCCGCACCACGCCCTCGACCGCTACAGTTCTCAGTTAGTAGAAAAAGGCTATGCTGTAGTAATTTGCGACCAGGTTGAAGATGCCTCCATCGCCGCCCGTGAAGGCCGCCAAGTCAAGCGAGAAATTACCCGCATTCTCACTCCCGGAACTTTGACTGATGATGGAATGCTCAAACCCAGACAAAATAATTTTTTAGCAGCAGTTGTCATCGCTGGGGAACATTGGGGATTGGCTTATACTGATATTTCTACGGGAGAATTCGTGACGACTCAAGCCGATAATTTGGAACAATTAACCCTAGAATTGCTGCGATTGCAACCTTCCGAAGTCCTGGTTCCGACTAATGCGCCGGATTTGGTCACGATGTTGAGGCCCGGAGAGAAATCCGACCATTTACCCGATTGTTTGCCGAATTCGTTTTGCTATTCTTTGCGATCGCAAATTCCGTTTACTTTTTCCGAAGCAAAACAGAGAATCCTGCAAAAGTTCAAAGTGCGATCGCTCGAAGGTATGGGATGCGGACACCTTTCCCTCGCAGTGCGCGCCGCCGGCGGTTTGCTGCAATATCTCGAAGAAACTCAAAAAGAAAAAGCAGTTGCTTTGCAAAGATTGCACACTTACACCCTCACCGATTTTCTCACCCTAGACTACCAAACCAGGCGCAATTTAGAAATTACTCAAACCGTCAGAGATGGGATTTTTCACGGTTCGCTGCTGTGGGCGATAGATAAAACCAGCACCGCCATGGGAGGCCGCGCTTTGCGCCGCTGGGTGCTGCAACCTTTGCTCAACATTAAAGGTATTTGCGCCCGCCACAACACGATTCAAGAATTAGTAGAAAATAATCCCCTGCGTCAAGATTTGCAGCAGTTGCTGCGCCAAATTTACGACATCGAAAGACTGACAGGGCGCGCCGGTTCTGGAACAGCTAGCGCCAGAGATTTGGTCGCTTTAGCCGATTCTCTCTCGAAACTGCCGGAATTGGCCGCGATCGCAACTCAAGGGATCTCGCCCTATTTGAAAGCGCTGCAAAATGTTCCGCCAATTCTCGAAGAATTAGCAGCTACAATTCACGCTCATTTAGTTGACGAACCGCCGATTCATTTAAAAGAAGGAGGTTTGATTCGATCGGGAATTAATGCAATGCTTGATGAGATGCGCCAGAGTGCATCAGGAGACCAAGAATGGATTGCTAATTTAGAAGCTAACGAACGGCAACGCACCGGAATTGCTAATTTAAAAGTAGGCTACAATAAAGCTTTCGGCTATTACATCAGTATTACAAAATCTAAAATTGACCAAGTACCGGACGATTACACTCGCAAGCAAACTCTTACCAATGAAGAACGCTACAGTACAGAAGAATTAAAAGAAAGGGAAGTGCGGATTCTGACGGCGCGGGAAGATTTAAATCAGTTGGAATACGATATTTTTGCAAAAGTGCGATCGGAGGTAGGAGAACAGGCGGAAATTATTCGCAACGTTTCCCGCGCGGTGGCGGCGGCCGATGTTTTGTGCGGTTTGGCGGAAGTAGCGGTTTATCAAGATTACTGTCGCCCGACTATGGTTGAAAGTCGGGAAATTAAAATTATTGAGGGTTGTCATCCGGTGGTAGAAAAGTCTTTACCGCCGGGATTTTTTGTCCCAAATTCGGCTTTTTTGGGTCGGGAACCATCGCTAAATCGCCCAGATTTAATAATTTTAACCGGGCCAAATGCTAGCGGGAAAAGTTGTTATTTGCGGCAGGTGGGTTTGATTCAGTTGATGGCGCAGATGGGCAGTTTTGTGCCGGCGAAAGCTGCAACCTTGGGAATTTGCGATCGCATTTTTACCCGTGTCGGCGCGGTGGATGATTTGGCAACGGGTCAATCTACATTTATGGTGGAGATGAACGAAACTGCAAATATTCTCAATCACGCTACACCGCAATCATTGGTTTTGTTAGATGAAATTGGCAGGGGAACGGCGACGTTTGACGGACTTTCGATTGCTTGGTCTGTGGCAGAGTATTTAGCAAGCGAGATTCGGGCTAGGACGATTTTTGCGACTCACTATCACGAGTTAAATGAGTTAGCTTCTATTTTGGATAATGTGGCAAATTATCAGGTGACGGTGAAAGAGTTGCCGGATCAAATTGTATTTTTGCACCAAGTTCAGCCAGGGGGCGCTGACAAATCTTACGGAATTGAAGCGGGGAGGTTGGCTGGTTTGCCGCCGTCGGTGATTGAGAGGGCGAGACAGGTGATGAGGCAGATTGAGAAACATAGCAAAATTGCGATCGGGCTGCGGAAGGGTGTTAAGAAAGAAGGGAAAAAAGAGTCTGACGGCCAACAGTTAGATATCTTTGATGATTGATTTTTGTCAGCCAAAAAGGTTCTTAGTAAGGACTTTAGTCCTTCAAAACTCAGATTTAATGGCTAAATTTATGACTGCGAACCTGTTATTAAAAACTTAGATAAAAGGACTAAATCCCTCCCTACAAACCTGATGAAAGGACTAAAGTCCTGACTGCCAAATTGTAATTTGAATTCATTTGCAATTTGGCAACCTTCTTAATTCTTTGTGCACGCTCATTCCAATTTACATAGCCTCATTTAGCAGCCGCCCGTATTCAGTCGCGCGATCGCTGACATCGATCGCGAAATGCAGCAGGTAGGTCAAAATCCGCTGCAAAACGGTCGTTAAAAGCTATTCCACTCATAAACCGGGTTTTTTCCAATATCTTCGCATCACATCGAATATCTTCACAAAAACCCGGTTTCTTGCTACGACGCACAATCTCAGAAAAACCCGGTTTCTCGCCACCAACCCCTGATAGATCTGCGTCCATCCGCATAAATCCGCCAACATCTGCAGCCAAATTATGAAAAAATTGGTATATAATTAAAATAGAACAGAGTGGAGTAAAAGCTATGTCAACCACAGAAAAAGTTCGCTGGACAAGCGCTGATTTAGAATTATTACCCGATAACGGCAACCGTTACGAAATAATCGAAGGAGAATTGGTTGTGACAAGAGCACCTCACTGGAAACATCAAAACGTTGCTAACAATGTTTGTGTTGAATTAACTATTTGGTCAAGACAGACGAAGTTAGGTAAAGCTGTCCAGGTACCGGGTCTTGTTTTTACGGATAGTGATAATGTTATTCCTGATGTAGTTTGGGTAACCTATGAACGTTTAGCACAGATATTAGATGAAGCCGGACATTTGGCGGGTGCACCGGAGTTGGTGGTAGAGGTGATGTCTCCCGGTGAAGAGAATGAAAAGCGCGATCGCCAATCCAAGCTAAAATTATATTCAGTTCAAGGCGTGCGCGAATATTGGATATTTGACCGCATACAGCAAAAAGTAGAAATTTACCGTCGGGAAAGCGGAATTTTGAAATTAGCGATGACTTTATTTAAAGAAGATAATTTAACCAGTCCTTTGTTACCAGGTTTTAGCGTGTCGGTAGCCACATTATTTGCCTAGAGATTTTGAATAATTGCCACCCCCGCACCATCTCTGAAACCGGGTTTTTTCCAATATCTTCGCATCACATCGAATATCTTCGCAAAAACCCGGTTTCTCGCTACCCACGCACAACTCAGAAACTGGGTTTTTTCCAATATCTTCGCATCACATCGAATATCTTCGCAAAAACCCGGTTTCTTGCTAGGACGCACAATCTCAGAAACCGGGTTGTAAGGATTTAGGTCAAAAAAACTTCAGTGACAAAAGCTGGTAAAATAGGCGTTGCTGAATTAGAGTATCAACGGCTAAATATACAAATCCCAAAACTATTGTTTACAAAGATTCTGGATTTTTGTAAACAACAGTTTTGAGCTCCTGTTCGGTCGATTGACCGATTTAAATCATGTTCGTATAGCGAACTTTAGTCCGCAGTCGTATAGCGGACTAAAGTCCGCACGCGCGATCGAATGGTTTTTGCTATTAATCTACCGGACGCGGTCTCATAGTTTAACTCAGCAACGCCTTAAATCGGTATTAATTCTCGTGTTTGATTGTAGTGGATTGTGTGTTGTATACACTTCGTTACAATCCCGAAAACCTTACAAATTGGCAGTTTCGAGCTTGTGTAAACCAAAAAAAATAAAGGCGGCACCCAGATTTGAACTGGGGGTGGAGGTTTTGCAGACCTCTGCCTTACCACTTGGCTATGCCGCCGTTACGTCAGATAATTGACGTTATACGATAATACACCAAATCCTGATTATTTCAACATATCTTTCAAAAATTTCCATCGCCCAAAGTTCGTTAGCGAAGCCCTCGAAGAGGATCGCCCCCACAACCCCATCCCAGGCTAATCTATAAATAGCTCGATCGCCTCCGCTTCGCCCGCAACAGCAGCCATGACAACAGTTTCTCCCCTCCGAGTCGCCCAAATCACCGATACTCACTTGTTTGCACTGATCGATCGACAATGGAAAGGGATCTCGACAGCCCGCACCCTCGAAACAGTTCTCGATCGCCTGCAACAGATAAAGCCGCCGCCAGACTTGCTTTTGCTGACAGGAGATTTATCCCAAGACGAAACAGCCGAATCCTACCAACTCCTGGCCTCCTTGATTTCCCCCCTCAACATCCCCGCTTACTGGATACCTGGGAATCACGACAACATCCCAGTTATGGCGGAAATCTTAAATCGCCCGCCCATTTCCCCAGAAAAATCATTTCACTTGGGAAACTGGCAGTTTCTGCTGCTTTCGAGTGTCGAAGCCGGATGTGACGGCGGGCGGCTTTCCCCGGAGAGTTTGGATTGGCTGGACTCTCAACTGCAACAAACGGGCGATCGATTTGTTACGATTGCTTTGCACCATCATCCGCTGGCGATCGACTGTGAAATCATGGACAGCATGATGCTGCACAATGCCGATGAATTTTTTGCAATTGTCGATCGATACCCTCAAATCAAAATAGTCCTTTGCGGCCACATTCATCAAGAATTTCACCAACAGCGAGGCGGAGTTTCCTGCTTGGGTACTCCCAGTACCTGCATCCAACTGTTGCCCAAAACCTCTCCGATTGTCCTCGACACCATCGGGCCCGGATTTAGATTGCTCGAATTGGCGATCGACGGTACTTGGGATACTAAGATTGAGCGAGTAGCCGGAGAACCTGCAATATCTTGATATTTGACAGTTTAGAGGTCGTTGTGCGATCGACCCCATCGAAGAATTATCTTCTTTCCCGTAAAATAACCGTTACCAAGTTCGATCGTTCGGACTTGTGTGCGCCTCAAAACTCAGAAGACAGAAGTTCTCACTACCAACCATTTATCCTCACTGCAAACCGATTTAATCGTCGGCCTTCAAGCTGACATCATATCAAGCAGGTTTGCGATCGCACAATCACAAATCCTAGAATATATTTTTTGCGCTGTTACATATGCTAAAAAATATTTCTAGACAATATACAAAATTGTCAATCTGTCAAAAGATATATTTTATTATTCATTCATATATTTTATCATTCGTAATGACCGTAGATTGCAGAAATAGCGAGAGCGATCGGCAACTAACAACAATAGATCGGGCAACTTTAAAAAACAGGAAAAACTTAATATGTCTGAAGTCAATGGCGTCATGATGCAGTATTTCCACTGGTACACCCCCGATGACGGAAACCTGTGGAATCAGCTAGCAGAATCTGCAAAGGATTTAGCTAAAATTGGCGTTACATCTCTGTGGTTGCCACCCGCTTATAAAGGAACGGGTGGCGGTATGGATGTGGGCTATGGTGTCTACGACTTATTCGATTTAGGCGAATTCGACCAAAAAGGGTCAGTACGCACTAAATACGGTA
The DNA here is from genome assembly GCF_036705055.1 of Microcoleus sp. CZ3-B2. Classification (NCBI taxonomy): domain Bacteria; kingdom Bacillati; phylum Cyanobacteriota; class Cyanophyceae; order Oscillatoriales; family Microcoleaceae; genus Microcoleus; species Microcoleus sp. CZ3-B2. Next base: position 168,102 of record NZ_JAUBTN010000004.1, read on the forward strand.
CAAAAGATGAGTATTTACGCGCAATCAAAGCTGCACAAGATGCTGGAATTCGGATTTATGCCGATGTTGTCTTCAACCACAAATTAGGTGCCGATGCCGAAGAAGAAGCCGAAGCCACACCCTTCAATCCAGACAACCGCAATGACACCATAGGCGAATATCAAAAAATCAAAGCTTGGACGCATTTTACTTTCCCTGGCCGCGAGAAAAAATATTCCAGTATGGAGTGGCATTGGTGGCATTTTGACGCCATTGATTACAACGCTTACGACACTGAAAACCATGCCATTTACCTACTAAAAGGCAAAAAATTTGATGAGGGAGTAGACCTAGAAAAAGGCAATTTTGACTACCTCATGGGTTGCGACTTAGATATGGACAACCCAGAAGTCACCGGGGAATTAAAATACTGGGGCGAGTGGTATGTGGATACAACAAACGTTGACGGATTTCGTTTTGATGCCGTCAAACACGTAGCAGCAGGATTTTTCCAAGAGTGGTTAGAACACGTCCGCAACTATGCCAAACGCGACCTATTTGCCGTAGGTGAATATTGGTCTTACGAAGTGGAAGCTTTGCATTACTTCATCCAAGCAACGGACGGTAAAGTATCCTTATTTGATGCGCCCCTCCACTATAACTTCCACGCTGCTAGCAAAGCCGGCAACAGCTACGACTTGCGAACAATTTTCGACGGCACCCTCGTTCAACAACAACCCACTCTAGCCGTTACTTTGGTTGACAACCACGATTCTCAACCCTTGCAATCGTTAGAATCAGTTGTCGAATCTTGGTTTAAACCCCTTGCTTACGCTTTAATCCTGCTGCGGAGTGAAGGATATCCCTGTATTTTTTACCCGGATTATTACGGCGATCACTATAAAGATACAGCAAATGATGGCAATGAATACGAGATTTGGTTAGACAAACATCAGTGGATTCTAGATAAATTGCTGTTGGCGCGCCAAACCTATTCCTACGGGAATCAATACGATTACTTCGACCACGCTAATACAATTGGCTGGACGCGACTAGGAAACGAAGAACACCCTGGTGGGATGGCTGTGGTACTAAGTAATGGAGGCGATGGCACTAAGTTTATGGAAGTCGGACAGCCCAATCGAACTTATATTGACATCATGGAACACGTCAAAGAACCCATCGTAACAAATGACGATGGTTGGGCAGATTTTAGGTGTAACGCCGGTTCAGTTTCTGTCTGGGTTCCGCAGCAGTAAGCATGACCATAATCTTGATGGAATCCTCTGTCTAAAGTAGGGTGCGCTACGCGCACCTTACCGCTACAATTATCGCATTAAACAAATTTTTACTTAGCTGTTTTTGATGACTAAAGTCTATTCGTAGTGGTGACTTCAGTCCTATCTATCTATCTATACTTATATTTATAGACATCGCCCCAAAATAAATTACATAAAAAATATGAAACTTGCAGAAAAAGTTGCCGTTATTACCGGCGGCGGGTCGGGAATTGGTCGTGCAGCAGCAATTTTAATGGCCAAGGAAGGCGCAAAAGTTGCTATTATCGATCTAAGTTTAGAAACGGCGCAAGAAACAGTCCGCAAACTAATTAATGAAGGAGGCAGCGGGCTGGCAATTGCCGCAGATGTGGGTCATTCTGGGCAAATGCAGCAAGCATTTCAAACAATTTTTGACGAATATCAAAGAATTGATATTGTGTTCGCCAATGCGGGGATTAACGGTATCTGGTCGCCGGTAGAAGAGATAGGACTGGATGAGTGGGAACGAACAATTAACACCAATCTGACGGGAACATTTTTGACTGTAAAATATGCAGTTCCTTATTTAAAAAAACAAGGAGGTTCGATTGTGATTACCTCATCGATTAATGGCACCAGAAGCTTCAAAAAAGTTGGCGCTACAGCTTACGCTTGCAGCAAAGCTGCCCAGGTAGCTTTAGCAAAAATGCTGGCGCTAGAACTTTCTTCGAGTCACATCAGAGTCAATGTTATCTGTCCGGGCGGGGTGCTGACTGGGATCAATGAAAGCACTGTTAAGCGCCATCTCGATCGCATTCCAGTCTCGCCTAATTCCATTCAAGATATGATTCCTTTGACTGATAATACCGCCGGTTCTAGCGAAGAAGTCGCCCAATTAGTGTTATTTCTGGTATCGGATACCTCCAGTTTTATCACAGGTACTGAAGTCTGGATTGATGGTGGCGGTTCTTTGATTTAAAAGTTAACATACCCCTTTGATGATTCGGCGGTTGAAACCACGTCTACACAAACGATGTCGGCCTGCGCCGACGAATTCATAAAGGGGAGTCCCAACCCGGATTTGGTATAATGACCAATGACTAATGACTAATGACCAATGACTAATGACTAATGACTAATGACCAATGACTAATGACTAACTCTCCATTGTTTCACAGCAGTTTGTAATGTTTGCGGCAGCCAGTTATCGTACTGAGGATAAACAGGCAAACGTTGCACGAGCTGCCATCCCGCTGCTGCTAAAATTTCTGTTAAAGTTTGATGTTGCAGGTGAGGATAATCGGGATTAACTTCATCCAATGGCCCGATTCCGCCTAAATCTGTCGCACCTGCTTCTAAACAAGCCAGCAATATATCCGGTTGTGTAACTAAATTTGGCGGGATTTGCAGGGAGATTTCTGCAGGTAAAATGCTGCGGGCGATCGCAATTACTTGCGGCATTGTTGTAGCATCAAAAACTTCACCGTCCCAACTTTGCTGATTTCCGGGGCTGTGGGGCTGGAGGATAACTTCTTGAATGTGATTGTAGCGCGAATGAATCCGGGCGATCGCCTCCAGAGTCTCAATCCAATCAGCCTCACTTTCCCCGATTCCCAACAGCAAACCTGTTGTAAACGGAATCTGTAATTGTCCGGCCAATTCTAACTGTTGCAGCCGCAGCGCCGGCACTTTACTCGGTGCGTGTCGGTGAACAGTTTGTAACAAATCGGGGGACAACTGTTCTAGCATCAGCCCCATCGAGACATTCACCTGTTTTAACTGCGCCATTTCCTCAAAGCTGAGCGGCCCTACATTAGTATGTGGCAAAAATCCGAGACTAAGTGCCAGTTCGCACAAATCGTAAATCCTCTGAAACCAAGCTTTTCGCCGCTGACTCTCAGGATGTACTTCGCCGCTGAGTATCAGAATTTCAATTACACCTTGAGGAAACAGCAACTCAAGCTGTGTTTCGGCTTCTGGGAGTGTCAGCCAAGGACTTTGCAGCGGTTGGGCCCGAAAATTGCAATAGCTGCAGCGGTTGAAACACTCGTAGGTGGGAACCAGAGTATAAGCGGGGCTGTAGGTGACGGTGCGGGACATTCCTTGGGATTTTGAGCGATCGGACTCGATCGACAACTATATATATAAGTGCGAGTTTTGCGGTTGGCGATCGCAATACTTCATCTATCTTAACACTCACACCAGTCCCGAATCACCTTGCCAGCTAGATTATGAAGATTATTTCTTTCGTGCGATCGCCCGTAAACTCCGAACTCTGCTTTATGAAATCCGCATACAGCAAGCATTAGAGTTTAAGATAAGATTTAATTATATTGAATATAATAAAAACTGTAGTTAAAAACCCTTTACAAACTGAAATAAAAGGTTTATCTTATATACATGGCGGAACACAAAGCCGTCACGAACATTGAAAACCAAATAACGCAATCATAAACACATGACAGCCACATTACAGCAGCGCGAAAGCGCTAACTTGTGGGATCAGTTTTGCAACTGGGTCACATCGACCGACAACCGCCTCTATGT